>DATLZL010000454.1:0-4256 GCA_035574035.1 Binatia bacterium
GCCGACACCCCGGCGGCGGCCCGGGCGGTCGCGGAGCGGCTGGGCGGCCGGGTCGTCGTCAAGGCCCAGGTCCACGCCGGCGGCCGCGGCAAGGCCGGCGGCATCAAGACCGCCGGCACGCCGGCCGAGGCGGAGGCGGCGGCGGGGCAGATCCTCGGCATGCGGCTGCGGACGCCGCAGACGCCGCCCGAGGGCATCCTGGTCCGCCGGGTCCTGGTCGAGGAGGCCTGGGCCGTCGAGCGCGAGCTCTACCTGTCGGTCACGCTCGACCGGGCCCGCGCCACCCACGTCGTCATGGCCTCGCCGGCCGGCGGCATGGACATCGAGGAGGTCGCCGCCCGCCATCCGGAGCGGATCTTCCGCGAGTGGGCGCATCCGGCGCTCGGCCTGGCCGACTTTCAGGCCCGCCGCCTGGCTTTCGGCCTCGGCCTCGGCGGCGAGGCGTTCCGGGCCGGCGTGGCCCTGATCCGCAGCCTGTTCGCCTTCTACCTCGCCCGCGACTGCTCGCTGGCCGAGGTCAACCCGCTGGTGGTGACCGCCGACGGCCGGGTGCTGGCGCTCGACGCCAAGATCAACTTCGACGACAACGCCCTCTACCGGCGGCGCGAGATCGTGGCGCTGCGGGACGTCCACGAGGAGGACCCGCTGGACGTCGAGGCCTCGCGCCACGGCCTGAACTACGTCAAGCTCGACGGCGACGTCGGCTGCATGGTCAACGGGGCCGGCCTGGCCATGGCCACCATGGACATCATCAAGCTGGCCGGCGGAGAGCCGGCCAACTTCCTGGACGTGGGCGGCGGGGCCTCCCCGGAGCAGATCGAGAACGCGTTTCGCATCCTGGCCTCCGACCCGCGCGTCAAGGCCGTGTTCATCAACGTCTTCGGCGGCATCCTGCGCTGCGACCGGCTGGCCGAGGGGGTCATCGCGGCGGTCAAGAAGCTGGGGCTCACGCTGCCGGTGGTCGTGCGCATGGAGGGCACCAACGTCGAGCTCGGCAAGAAGATGCTGGCCGAGTCGGGGCTCAACTTCGCGACCGCCGACGACATGGGGGAGGGCGCGCGGCGCGCGGTGGAGCTGGCGCGGGGCGCTCGGTGAGTCGCCTGGCTCTCCGGCGGGGCGGGGTCGGCGCGGGGCCTGGCGACCACGAGGTCGGCGGCCGCAGGGGCCGTCGGCGGCGGGCGGCATGAGCGTCCTCGTCGATCGCAGCACGCGGGTGGTGGTGCAGGGGATCACGGGCCGCGAGGGCGCCTTCCACGCCGCGCGGTGCCGCGAGTACGGCACCACGGTCGTCGGCGGCGTGACGCCCGGCAAGGGCGGCACGACCCACGACGGGTTCCCGGTCTGGAACACGGTCGAGGAGGCCGTGCGAGCCGAGGGCGCCAACTGCGCGCTGATCTTCGTGCCGCCGCCGGCGGCGGCCGACGCGATCATGGAGGCGGCCGCCGCCGGCCTGCCGCTCATCGTGTGCATCACCGAGGGCATTCCCGTCGCCGACATGGTCAGGGCCAAACACTTCATTGACGGCTGCCGGACCCGGCTGATCGGCCCCAACTGCCCGGGGCTGATCACGCCGGGGCAGGCCAAAGTCGGCATCATGCCCGGCCACATCCACCGGCCGGGTCCGGTCGCCGTCGTGTCCCGCAGCGGCACGCTGACGTACGAGGTGGTCCACCAGCTCACCCAGCGGGGGCTGGGCCAGAGCACGTGCGTGGGCATCGGCGGCGACCCGGTGAACGGGACGTCGTTCGTCGACGTCCTGCGGCTCTTCAACGACGACCCCGACACGCAGGCCATCATGCTCATCGGCGAGATCGGCGGGACGGCCGAGGAGGAGGCCGCCGCCTACATCGAGGCTCACGTCCGCAAGCCGGTCGTCGCCTTCATCTGCGGCCAGACGGCGCCGCCCGGCCGCCGGATGGGTCACGCCGGGGCCATCATCGCCGGCGGCACCGGGACGGCGGCCGAGAAGATGCGCGCGCTGGAGGCGGCCGGGGCGACACTGGTCCGCAGCCCGGCCGACATGGGGGCCACGGTGGCCAAGGTGCTGAGCCGGTGAACGTCGAGCGCACGCTGGCCATCATCAAGCCGGACGCCGTCGGCAAGGGCGTCGTCGGCCGCATCGTGAGCCGCATCGAGGAGGCGGGCTTCCGGATCGTCGGCGCCAAGCTGGTCCACCTGACGGACGGCCAGGCGCGCGCCTTCTACGCCGTGCACCGCGACAAGCCGTTCTACGCCAGCCTGGCCGCGTTCATGACCCAGGGACCGTGCCTGGTCATGGTCCTGGAAGGCGAGCGGGCGATCCAGCGCTGGCGCGACCTCATGGGCGCCACGAACCCGGCCAACGCCGCGCCGGGGACGATCCGCAAGGAGTTCGCCGCCTCCATCGAGGCCAATGCGGTGCACGGCTCGGACGGGCCGGAGACGGCGGCGTTCGAGATCCCGTTCTTCTTCAGCGCGCTCGAGCTGCACGCCCGGTGAGCGGCCGGCGCTCGGCTACAATACCGCCTCGTGGCTGACTCCGACAGCGCCGCCGGGACCATCCGGGTCGCGCCCGAACCCCTGCGGGCGCTGGTTCAGCGCCTGTTCGTCGCCCGCGGCGTGCCCGAGGCCGACGCCGCCGAGGTCGCCGAGGTCCTGGTCGAGGCGGACCTGCGCGGCGTCGAGTCGCATGGCACGACCCGGGTCGCCGGCTACTGCAGCATGATCCGGCTGGGTCTGCTCAACCCGCGGCCGAAGATCCAGGTCCTGCGCGAGGGCCCCACGCTGGCCATGCTCGAGGGCGACCAGGGGTTCGGCATCGTGGTCGCGCGCCGCGCGATGCAGATGGCCATGGACCGGGCCCGGGTCGCCGCGCTCGGCTGCGTGACCGTCCGCAACGTCACCCACACCGGCATGATCGGCTTCTACCCGATGATGGCCGCCCGGGCCGGCCTGATCGGCATCAGCATGAACAACGGCCCCACCATCCTGCCGCCGTTCGGCGGCGTCACGCCGACCTACGCCACCAACCCGTTCGCCGCCGCCTTCCCGGCCCGCCGGCGGGAGCCCATCGTGCTCGACATGGCGACCTCGATCGTCGCCGGCGGCAAGCTGCGCCTGGCGGCCAAGAAGGGGTCGGCGATCCCGCCCGACTGGGCGCTCGACCGTCACGGCGTGCCCACCACCGACCCGAACGAGGCGATCCTGCACGGCTTCCTGCAATGGGCGGGCGGCTACAAGGGCTTCGGCCTGGCCACCGTCGTCGAGGTGCTGAGCGGCGTCCTGTCCGGGGGACTCTTCGGCACCGACGTCCCGCCGATGAAGCGCTTCGGCCAGGAGCCGCTCGTGACCAGCGCCTTCTACCTCGCCATCGACCCCGAGCACTTCCTGCCGGGCGGCGAGTTCCCGGACCGGGTGGACCGGCTCATCGAGATGGTCAAGGCCTCGCGGCCCGCGCCCGGCGTGGCCGAAGTGTTCGTGGCCGGCGAGATCGAGTTTCGGCGGCGGGCCGAGCGCCTGCGCGACGGCATCCCGCTGAGCCGGGTGGTGTGGGAGGAGCTGCGCGCCCTCGCCGCCGAGTCGTCGGTGCCGTTCGGGCTCGACTGACCGCATGGGGGCTCCGGGCGCCCCCCGGCCCGCGACGCCGGTTCCCCAGCGCTTCAATGCCGCCGAGTTCTTCGTCGACCGGCACCTGGCCGAGGGCCGGGCCGGACGCCCGGCGTTCCGGTACCGCGGCCGCACCCTCACCTACCGTCACCTGGCCGAGCAGGTGAATCGCGCCGGCAATGCCCTGGCCGCGCTCGGGGTGGAGATGGAGCAGCGCGTGCTGATCGCGCTCGACGATTCGCCGGCCTTCGCCACCGTGTTCTGGGGCGCGGCGAAGATCGGGGCCGTCGCGGTGCCGGTCAACCCCGCCACCCGCCCGGAGGAGATCGCCTTCCTGCTCGAGGACAGCCGGGCGCGGGTCGCGGTGGTCGAGCCCGACGTCGCGGCGGCCGTGACGGCGGCCCAGCTGCACGGCCCCGGCCCGCGGGCCGTCGTCGTCGCCGGCCACCAGGCGCCGGCCGGCACGCACTCGCTGGACGCGTTGATGGAGAAGGCCGCGGCCGACCTGGCGCCGGCGCCGACCGCGGCCGAGGACGTCCTCTACTGGGGCTACACCTCCGGCTCCACCGGGCGGCCGAAGGCGGCCGTGCACCTCCATGAGGATTTTGTGGCTGCCGCCGACCTGGTCGGGGTCGGCGTCTTCGGCCTCGAGCCCGACGATCTCGTCCTGT
>DATLZL010000455.1:0-2659 GCA_035574035.1 Binatia bacterium
CCGCCGTGCCCATGCCACTGGTGCGGCTGCACGCGCACGTGCAGGTCTTCGGGTTCTTCGCCACGCTGATCCCTGGTGTCGCCGCCCACCTGCTCGCCGGGGCCGAGGTCTTCACCTGCCCGATGGCGGCTCCACCCGCGCCCCCGGTCGATCCGTCGCGCGCCTGACGGCCGGATGGGCTCGGCGGCGCCCCCGCCGGCGCCGAATCACCAGCCACGGGACCGCCGTGGGACGCCGGTCTGGCCGCCATTCCCGCACCGTGTCGAAGCGCTGCTCCCAGGCGCGGCCGAGGCCGGCCGCCTCTCCGGTCGGTCACGCCCACGGCCGGCCGACGCCCCGGGCCGTCAACCGACCCGGGCCGGCGCCGGCATCCGGAGGAACCGCGCGTTGACGGCCACAATGATGGTCGAGAGCGACATGAACAGCGCGCCCACGGCCGGCGTCAGCACGATGCCGGCGCCGTAGAGCACGCCGGCGGCCAGCGGGATGGCGACCACGTTGTAACCCGTGGCCCACCAGAGGTTCTGGACCATCTTGCGGTAGGTCGCGCGGGCCAGCGCGACGATGGCCACCACGTCCCGCGGATCGCTCCGGACCAGCACGATGTCGGCCGACTCCACCGCCACGTCGGTGCCGGCGCCGATGGCGATCCCCACGTCGGCCTCGACCAGCGCCGGCGCGTCGTTGACGCCGTCGCCGACCATCGCCACCCGGAAGCCCCGGGCTTTCACCTCGCGGATCTTCTCGACCTTCTGGTGCGGCAGCACCTCGGCGAAGAAATCATCGAGCCCGAGCTCGCGGGCGACCCACTGCGCCACCGCCCGGGCGTCGCCGGTGAGCATCATGACCCGGATCCCCAGCCGCCTGAGCGCGGTGAGAGCCTCCCGCGACTCGGCCCGGATGACGTCGGCCAGCGCGATGGCGCCGCGGACCTTCTCGTCCACGAGGACGTACACCACGGTCTTACCCTGCTCGGCCACCGTGCGCACTCGCGGGTCGTCCACCTCGAGGCCGCGCTCGCGCAAGTACCCGGGGCTCACCACCTTGACCGAGCGTCCTTCCACGACCGCCTCGGCGCCCCGGCCCGGAATCGCCTTGAAATCCTGCGGAGCCGGGAACGAGACGCCGCGCTCCCGGGCGCCCCGCACGACGCCCTGGGCGATCGGGTGCTCCGAGCGGCTTTCCAGGCTGGCGGCCAGGCGCAGCAGCGCCCCGGCGTCGTCCCGGTCGAGCGGGATCACCTCCGTCACCCCGAACCGACCCTCCGTGAGCGTCCCCGTCTTGTCGAACACGATCGCCTGCAGGCCGCGGGCCGACTCGAAGGCCGTCCGGTCGCGGATGAGCAGCCCGTGCCCGGCCGCAAGCGCCGTCGAGACGGCCACCACCAGCGGGACGGCCAGGCCCAGGGCGTGGGGGCAGGCGATCACCATGACGGTCACCATGCGCCCCAGCGCGAAGTTGAAGGTGGAGCCGAGCAGGAGCCAGGCGGCAAGGGTCGCGCCGCCCACCGAGAGCGCGATGATCGTCAGCCCCAGCGCGGCCCGGTTGGCCAGGTCCTGCGAGCGCGAGCGCGTCTCCTGGGCGCGGCGCACCAGCTCGATCACCTGGGCCAGGTAGGTCTCGTCCCCGGTCTTCTGGACCTCCACGGTGACGGCCCCCTCGCCGTTGACGGCCGCGGCGATCACCCGGTCGCCCTCGCCCTTCTCGACCGGCCGGCTCTCGCCGGTCAGCAGGGCCTCGTTGACGCTGGTCCGCCCTTGCACGATCACGCCGTCGGTGGGGATCTTCTCGCCCGGCTTGACCAGCACCCGGTCCCCCTTCGCCAGCGCCGTCACGGGCACGTCCTCGGTCGTGCCGTCCGGCCGCAACCGGTGGGCCTCGGCCGGCATCAGCCGCACCAGCTCCTCCAGCGCGCGGGAGGCGCCCAGGACCGAGCGCATCTCGATCCAGTGCCCGAGCAGCATGACGTCGATCAGCGTGGCCAGCTCCCAGTAGAAGCCCTCCCCGGGCAGGCCGAGGATCACCAGCGTGCTGTAGGCCCAGGCCACCGAGATGGCCAGGGTGATGAGCGTCATCATCCCCGGCCGACGCTGCCGCAGCTCCGCGACGAAGCCCTCAAGGAACGGCCAGCCGCCGTAGAAGAAGATGAGGCTGGCCAGGACGGCCTGCAGGGCGTCGCGACCGGGAAAGGCCCAGGCTTGCCGCACGCCCAGGAGGTCCTGGACGTGCGGCGCCAGGGCGACGACGGGGATCGTGAGGGCGAGGGACACCCAGAAGCGCCGCCGGAACTCCTCCACCCGGTGCGCCTGATGCTCCCCGTGGGCGGGGGCGCCGGCCGCGCGGCCGCCGGGCGCCCCGCCCGGATGGTGGTGCTGATGCACGGCCGCGCCTACCTCCCCTCGGGCCTCTCGGGCGTGGTGGGCGGCGTGGCGCTGGCCCCGGCGCCGCCCGTCATCCGACCGTCCCAGCCCGTCCATGATCGCTCGCGCGTGCTCGAACTCGGGTGCCTCATCACCATGAGACGGTATGCGAGCAGCTTGCCAGATCCGCGGGGCCGCCAGAAGTCCGAGCCCGAACGGCAGGTTGCCTATTGGATCGAGGCGAAGCTCATGGGCGGCCGGACCCCGGGGCGGGGCACCGACGCCTCGACGGGCGCCGG
>DATLZL010000456.1:0-3243 GCA_035574035.1 Binatia bacterium
GCCGCCGACGACACCGGCGAGGCTCCGCCGCCCGCCCCGGCCGGGCCGCGGCGTACCGGCGCCGTCCGCACCGGGCTCGACCTGCTCGTCGAGCAGGAGTTCGCGCCCCTGCGCGGGTACACGGTCGGGCTGGTCACCAACCAGACGGGCGTCGATGCCGGCGGCCGGCGCACGATCGATCTGCTGGCCGCGGCGCCCGGCGTGCGGCTGGGCGCCATCTTCTCGCCCGAGCACGGCATCACCGGCGAGGCCACCACCGACGTGCCGCACGGCCGCGACCCGGCCACCGGGCGCCCCATCTGGAGCCTCTACGGGGTCACCCGGCGGCCGACGGCCGAGATGCTCCACGGCATCAATGCGATCGTCTTCGACATCCAGGACGTCGGCGTGCGCTACTACACCTACCTGACGACGCTCCTCTACGTGCTCGAGGAGGCCGGCCGGCGCGGCATCCCCGTCGTCGTGCTGGACCGGCCCAACCCGATCACCGGCCGCGTGGTCGAGGGCCCGGTGATGGACCCGGACCTCAAGTCGTTCACGGCGCCGCATCCGCTGCCCGTCCGCACCGGCCTCACGATCGGCGAGTTCGCGCGGCTGGCGGTGGCCGAGCGCGGGCTGCCGGTCTCGCTGACCGTGTTCCCGCTGACCGGCTGGGACCGCAGCCTCTGGTTCGATGAGACGGGCCTGCGGTGGGTGAACCCGTCCCCCAACATCCGCTCCGTCACCCAGGCGCTGCTCTACGCTGGGGTGGGCCTGCTGGAGGCGACGAACGTGTCTGTCGGGCGGGGCACGGAGGCGCCGTTCGAGGTGGTGGGGGCGCCGTGGATCGAGCCCCACGGCCTGGCCGAGCGCCTCAACCGCCAGCGGCTGCCCGGCGTCCGGTTCGCGGCGGTGCAGTTCACGCCCACGCTCGACCGCTACGCGGGCACGCCGTGCTTCGGGGTGCGGCTGATCGTGACCGACCGCGAGGCGATCCGCCCCGTCCGGGTGGCGCTGGCCCTGGCGACGGCGCTTCGGGCGCTCCACCGCGAGCACTTCCGGCCCGAGCCGATCCAGAACCTGCTCGTGCACCGGCCGACGATGTGGGCGCTGCTCCGGGACGAGCCGCTGGACCGACTGGTGGCCTGGGCCGAGGTGGACCGCGCCCGTTACCTGAGCCGCCGGGCGCCGTACCTGCTCTACCCTTGAGCCTCTCTCCCTGAGCCCGAGGTGCCGCGACGGCCCGCAGCCCGGCCCTCGCCGCGATCAGCGCTCGACGATCCGGAAGGGGCGGGGCAGGGGCTTGCGCAGCCGGTCACTGCGACCGGCGGGAATCGTGAGCGTCTCCGGGTCGCCGTCGCTGACGAACCGCTCACCGGGGTTCCGGGCGAAGTAGGTCAGCCAGTAGGCGAGGTCGCGCTCGACGGCCTGGATGCGCGGCACCCGGACCGGATCGAAGCGCCGATCGAAGGGGGAGGGGGCGGCCCCGCCCGCCACCATCAAGATCGCGTCGTGGCGGTAGGTGGTGCCGTTGACCGAGCCGCCCAGCGCCCAGCCGACGTCCCGCGGGTAGACCCCGTGGGGCAGGGCGAGCGTCCGCGGCTGGTAGCCGGGGACGTGTCGCTGGATCCACACCTGCGCCTCGGCCAGCTGCTGGCGGACCACCCGCTCGTCGTACTTGCCCAGGTTGGCGTGCCAGAGGGTGTGGTTGCCGATCTCGTAGCCGTGCTCGACCAGGAACCGCAGCTTCCGCGTGGCGTGCTCGGGCTGGTCGAAGAGGCGGTGCGGCCGGCTGGCCCCGGGCAGGACGTAGAACGTCGCCCCGCGCCCGAATTCGGGCCGCTCGCGGACGAACGCCTCCAGGATCCCGACCGCGCACCGGGGGTCGATCTCGGGCCGCCCGTCGCGCTCGAGGTAGCGGAACTGCCCGGGCGACGAGTCGTCGAAGGTGAGGATCACGGGCGTGGTCCCGGCCGGGACCGTGATCTTCCCGTCCAGCAGGTCGGTGAGGCGCTGTAGCCGGTAGCCCCGGGCGTAGAGCGTCTCGAGGTCGCGCCGGAAGTTTTCCGGCGTTCGGGTCCAGCGGTCTTCGGGAACGTCGATCCGGTGGTACTCGAGGATCATCACCCGGCCGAGCTCGTTGGGCGCCGGCGGCGTCTGGGGAAAGGCGTGGGCCACGAACGCGGCGACCGCCACCAGCAGCAGCAGGGCCCCGAGGAAGAGCCGGCCGATCACTGGGAGGCCAGCGGACCCTTCGGGCGCAGCGCGGCGGCCGTGTAGTCGTTGCGGGGGTTCCAGAGCATCCAGCCCACGCCGCCCGCCTCGTCGCTGCCCCGGATCTGGGCGCGGATCTCGTCGACGCCGAACGGGCGCCGGTCGAAGGCGTAGTCGCGGAAGTCCTGCAGCCAGGGCCGGACCTTCACCGGGTGCCCGCCGGCCCGCCGCCGGATGAGCCGGACGCTCTCGCGGACCACCTCGTAGGGGTGGGCGACCGGGTTGCGGAAGCCCGGGATGCCCAGGTGGTAGCCCGAGGGGTAGACCATCGGACAGAGGTAGTCCAGGTGCGGGGCGAGCTCTTCCACCCGCTGACCGATGTCGGTGTCGTTCTCGTTGAACGCAGTGTAGCCGAAGATATCGGCGGCGACGAACACGCCGAGCGGCCCCAGTTCCCGCCGGGCCCGGCTCAGGAACCCGGCGATGGCGGCCAGGCGCGTCTCCTTGCTGACCGGCTTCGCATAGCGCGCAGCGCCGAGCCGGCCGTCGGTGGGGAAGCGGACGTAGTCGAACTGGATCTCGTCGAAGCCCTTGGCCGCGGCCTCCCGGGCGATGGCGATGTTGTACGCCCACACCTCCTCCCGGAAGGGATCCACCCAGGCCAGCTTCTCCCGGTCGATCCAGGGCTGGCCGGTGCGGGTATCGATGATGGCGAGGTCCGGGCGGCTGTGGGCCAGCACGTTGTCCTTGAAGGTGACGATGCGGGCGATCGTGTAGATGCCGCGCGACTCGAGGTCGGCGATCAGGGCCTCGAAGTCCTTGATGATCACCGGGCCCTGGGCTCCGGCCGCCAGCGCTTCCGGCACCTGCGTGCGGTACGGGATCCAGCCGCGGTCGCCCTTGACGTCGATGACGACGGCGTTCAGCTCCGTCCTGGCCAGCAGGTCCAGGACCCGGCCGCGGATCCCGCGGTCGGCGATGCCGAAGTAGGTGAGGTAGGCGGCCTTGACGGCGTGCGGGCGCAGCCGGACCTCGCGCAGCGTCTCGGGG
>DATLZL010000457.1:0-4769 GCA_035574035.1 Binatia bacterium
CGGGCCCGCGCCTCGTGCCCGCCTGCCGCCCCGCTCCGGAGGAGGGGCGTTGCCGACATCCTGGTCGATGCCGCGGACTCGCCCGCGGCCGCTTGCCGGTGACGATGATGCCGACTCCGGCGACGCGTGCCGCCTACCGCACGGGCCAAATCATCGCGGTGGGCGGCTTGACCTGGCCGCTTCGACGCAGATGCCACGAGGGGCACGCCGGTCGGCGTGCCCCGTGGCTCCCTCGTGGTCCAGACCTCAAGGCGCCCGACGCCGCCCCGGCGTGATCAGCACGTCCGACTCGTCCGTGTTCCACTGCACGGTGCCGGTGAAGCCGGGGGCGAGTCGCAGCGCCCACAGTCCACCGGCGCCGGCGTCCGAGGAGCTGCCGAAGATGACCCCGTCGTTCGTGACAAACACGTCGTCGGCGTGGCCGCTGCGGCGCTGCGAGTCGCTGCGAACAGGCGGGACGAACCAGGCGACGGCCTTCGGGTAGTGGATGTCGGAGAAATCGACGCCCCAGAAGCCGCCCTCCTCCCAGGCGCTGTGCACCACGTCGCCGCGGATGTACCGCTCGACGTCGTGGATGCCCATGCGGTTGCCCAGGCGATCCTTCGGGCAGTTGGCGTGCACGTTCAGCGGCGTCCTGAATCCCGAGATCTCCCTCGGGCGACTCTCGTTGCGCACGTCGATGAAGTGCATGTAGCCGAACGGACACTGACCGAGCTCGTCGCCGCCGACAATGGTCTCGACCCGGCGCCCGGGCTCGGGGTTCACCAGGCCCCAACTGTGTGTCTGGCCGGGCAGCGGCGGCATCGGGATGGTACGGGTCGTCGGAGGATCGGGGACCGTCGGATCGAATTCCGGTCGGTGCTGCTGGTCGGCCCAGTTCACCTCCCCGACGGCCCTCGGACGGTGGATATCCGAGATGTCGAGAATCACCAGCCCCTTGTCGCGCACCGCCAGGTAACAGCGGTCGTGCCAGGTGGTCATGTCGTGCACCATGACGGTCGGCGCCGGCAGTCCGAGCTGCGGCGCCGGTTCCGGGCCGGCGGCCGGATTCTGAGGCGACCACCAGGTCCGTATCGCCACCTCCTCCGGGGTCTCCCCCATACCGGGATACCACCACCGGGCGACGGTCGTGGGGTGTTCGGGGTCGGTGATGTCACAGACGTCGAGGATCTCGGCGACGAAGCCATTCGGCCGGAAGGCGGAGAACGCATATCGCCGGTGGCCTTCCTCGTGGATCCACAAACCATGGAACGGTGCCGCCATGACCGGATGGATGTCGGGAGGCTGGTAACCCGCTAGACGGACCGGCGCGGCTGGATTGCTGACGTCCCAGGTTTCGAGCGATCGGTTCCGCTTCACCACCAAGATGTCGCCGCCTTTGATGTCGATGTACTGGGTGTTGTCGGTGGTGAACGGCGGCGTCAGGGGCGATTCCAGCGTCGCAACGTGGGGTTGCCGCCACACCACGCGCATCTTCCGCGGGTTGCTGACGTCGACGATGCTCCACCCGCGGGCCCCGTTGCCGCAGAAGGCGAACCTCCCCCGGCGAGTGTCCACGACGCGAAACTCGTAGGTTTGATCCCAGCCAGCAGCGCGGGGTTGCCCCGGCAGCCGCATGTCGTTGAATCCAAGTATCTGGTAGCCGGCGATGTCGCCGTAGGTGGGCTGCATGAGCGGCGAGCCGTCGTCATGGAATGCCCACCCGGCGCGGGTTATCCCGGCCCCGATGCATGCCGCCCCGGCCGCCTGGAGAAATCGTCTGCGGTTCATCATCCGGCGTCCTCCTCCGTGTGGTCCGTCCCTGGGTGACCCGGCAATGCTTCACCGCTCCCGCCGCGCCTCCACCCCGAGAAGCCCGCACCTTCAGGGTGGGGCCCGGCAGGTCCGGGATCCGGCCACTGGCTCGCGCGCCACCCCGGCCACCGGCTACCTGAGCACGTCGCTGGCCTCGGCCTCGGCGATCAGCCGCTGGGCGTCCTCGGGCAGGAGCAGCCGCCGTTGGACGAGCTGCTCGGCCGCCCGCCGCACGGCCGCCACATAGCCCTCGTGGCTGCCGTAGCGCTCCTCGAGCGACGGCCGAGGGTCGCCCACCGCCAGCCGCTCGGCCCGGGTGCGCGCGAACGGGATGAAGCTGCCCTGGAGCGAGCAGAGGTGGTCGGGCCACCGGCCGGGGCGGCCCAAGTTCCAGCCGGTGTAGGTGCCGAGCGGCGCCAGCACGGTCGTGGACATCCGGCCGGCGAGGTCGTTGCCGTCGGCGTCCACCTGCGGGACCAGGATCGTGTAGCCCCGGGTGGAGACGACCTGGGGCGGCTCGACGGTGATGATGCCGGACTCGTCGGCGTTGTCGAACAGCGGGCCGTAGTGACGCACCGGCAGCGGGTTGGCGACGCCGAGAAACCGCACCGCCGGCCGACTGATCCCCTCGTACGTGTTGGCCGGAATCGAGGGGAACCTCACCTGTGAGGCCGGCACCAGCGTGCCGTCGCGCAGCCGGGGGACGACGCTGGGCGGCGGCGGCACGCCGTCGCGCACCCAGTCGGTGAACGCCTTCCACAGCGCCCGCATCGCCTCGCGCTGCGGGTTCGGGTTCGTCTGCTGCGCACAATCGCCGAACGGCCCGCCGCGCGAGCCCGGGATCGGCGTGGCCGAGCCGTGCTGCGTGCTGCCCATGATGTAGGTCCGGATGAATCCGGGCTCGCCGAGGTCGTGGCGTCCGAGCGGGTCGGTCAGGCCGAGCGACTGGCGGCCCTCCCACATTTCGAGGGCGGTGGCGACGTGGAAGATCTTGGGACAGGTATGGGTCTTGAGGCATCGCTTGAGGATCGCGTTGGTCTGTCCGGTGAGCGGGTCGTGGGTTGGCATGTAGCTGAACGGAAACTCATAGGCGGGGTAGTCGGCGTCGGGCACGTGGCCCCAGGCACGCCCGGCGTGGCTGAAGCGGCTGTTGAACTGCGCGCGCCCGCCCCCGATGTGCGGGAAGGCACCCTCGAACACGATCCGGCCCGCCTCGTCCTCGTTGAACCCGAGGTGCAGGAACGTCCGCATGTTGCGGCCGCTCTGCGAGGAGCCCATGAACACGGCCAGCGGACGCTCACCCTCGAGCCACAGCGGGTTCGGGTTGCCGGCGTCGTCCCGCCGCTCGTGCTTGAAGAACGCGATCAAGTCGCGCATCGCCGCGTAGCCGAGCCCCATCACGATCGGGTCGCGGGCCCGGTAGATCAGCTCGTAGAGGCGGCCGGGCTCAAACCGCTGGCCGCCGGTGAGGCAGATATCGACGGCGCTGGGCACGACGCTCACACCATCGGGGCAGCGCCCGAACGTCCACTGGTCGTTCGGGATGGCGACCCGCAAGTCCTCCGGGTTCGTGCGGACCGTGAGCGTGGGCAGGAAGCCGTCGGCGAACGGCGTGCGGTTGTCGAGGCTGGCGGTGGCGTAGGTCGTGTGGTTCGCCGGGCTGGTGAAGCGGCTGGTGTTGATGCCGGTGCTGAACGTGGGCGAGCCGACGATGATCTCCTGGCGCACGAGCCCGGTGATCGGCGAGCCGTCCGGGTTGCGGGCGACCACCGGCGACATCGTCAGACGCCCGCCGCCGGCCCGGACGTCGGGCTGCCAGCCGCTCCAGATCAGCGTGTAACCCAGGTGCTGCAAAAAGCCGTCGCCGGGGTCGGTGGGCTCGTTGGCCGGCTGGGTGGCCCCGACGTTGAAGGTGGTGAACCCGCCCTTGTTGCCGCGGTTCACCACGTTGTAGAAGAGCATGCGGTTGCCGCGTGGCATGTCGACCGGCTTGATGATGTAGACCTCGGTCCAGTACTCGACCATGCCGCGGGCGTTGCGCGGCGCCAGCTCCAGGTCCTGGATGATGGCGTTGAGCGGGTGGCCGGGATCGACCTCGCCGTAGGCCACCCCCACCAGCTTCTCGAAGGGCCCGACGGGGCCGAACTCGCGGCCACCGAAGGTCGGCGATTCCACGCGCGTCAGCACCAGCTGGGTGATCCGGGCCTCGGCGTCCGCGGCCCAGACGCCGACGAGGAGCAGGACAGCGGCCAGTCGCATGAGTCCACGGGTCGGACGAACGGTCATGGCAAGGCCCTCGTCTGAAATCGAGCACTGCGGGCCGGCGGCACGTCCGCCGGCGTCTCGGTCACCGGGCGGCGAGGGCTACAGGAGTGCGGGGCCGCGCGGCCGGTGCAAGGTGAGAGCGCGGCACGGACCAGCGGTCGGGCGGGCGCGGAACGCTGCAGTCGTCATGAGGTCCTCTGCTCGGCGCCGACGCCGGGCGCCGGCGCGCTACCAGTCCACCGCCGTGACGACGGACCCCGTCGAGTGGAGCCGGACTCTAGCGCCGGGCCCGGTCGGTTGTCAATACGCGGTCGACGGTCACGCTCGGAAGTCAGTACCAGCGCCAGGACCAGACGAGCGCGAAGAGCGCGGCGGCGAGGATGAGCGCGCCGACGAACAGCGCCCGGTGCCAGCGGAGCGGCACGCCGACGTCGAGCACGAGCGCGCGCACGCCGAGCAGGCCGTGGAGGAGGACCAGCGCCAGCAGGGCGGCCTGGACCTCCCGGCGGAACGGGTTCATCAGATGCAGCGCGACGACGACGATCAGCAGGAGCGCCGCCGCTCGCTGGATGAGCCAGGCCCACATCCCGGCGCGGGTGCCGCGCCAGCCCTCGACGCTCGTCCACTCCCGCCGCAGGATCTTTCCCGGCCGGGGCTCAGTCACCGATCTCCACGGTGGCCGGGGCCGGCACTGTTTGCGGCGGCCGGGC
>DATLZL010000458.1:0-6189 GCA_035574035.1 Binatia bacterium
AGGGCCCGACCGAAGACCAGCCGGTTCCCGTCGTGGTCAAACCCGAGCCGTTCTCGCTCGCCCGCCTGCCCGAGGTCGCCCACCAGGTGGCAGGGGTGATCCTGGTGATCCTGCTCGTGATCTTCATGCTGCTCGAGCGCCAGGAGCTGAGGAACCGCCTCATCCGGGTCGTCGGCTTCGGGCGGGTGAGCCTGACCACCCGGGCCCTGGACGAGGCGGGCTGGCGAATCAGCCGCTACCTGGCGACCCAGTCCCTGATCAACGCCGGCTTCGGCGCGGCGTTCGGGCTGGCCCTGCTGCTGATCGGAGTGCCCTACGCCGTGCTCTGGGGCGTCGCCCTGGCCGTCGCCCGGTTCGTCCCCTTCGTCGGCGTGTGGGCGGCGGTGGTGCCGCCGCTGGCGCTGAGCCTGGCCATCTTCGATACCTGGGTGCGCCCCGCCCTCGTGCTCGGTGCGTTCGTCACCATGGAGGCCGCGGTGGCCGGGGGCGTGGAACCCGTCCTGCTCAGCCAGCGGGCCGGGGTCTCCAAGGTCGCCCTGCTCACCGCCCTGGCGTTCTGGACCTGGCTCTGGGGACCCCTGGGCCTGGTGCTGGCCATGCCGCTGACGGTCTGCCTGGTCGTGCTGGCCCGGCACGTCCCCGGCCTGGACTCCCTGGCCGTGCTCCTCTCGGACGAGCCCGCGCTGCCGGCCGGCCTGGCCTACTACCAGCGCCTGCTGGCCGGGGACCGGGAGGAAGCTGAAGAGCTGGTGGAAGAGCGCCTGCAGGCCGAGCCGCGCGAGCGCGTGTGGGACGGGGTGGTGGTTCCGGCGTTGATCGAGGCCCGCCGGGACCGGGTGCGGGGACGCCTGAGCGAGGACGAGCTGCGGGGGGTGGTGGCGGCCACGCGGGAGATCGTCGAGGAGGTGAGTGCTCCGCTCGAGGCCCCGCTCGAGGCCCCGGTTGGGCTGCCTCCGGTCGCGGTGCTGGGCTGCCCGGCCCGGGACGCGGCCGACGAGACGGCGCTGCTCATGCTGCGTCAGGTGCTGAACCCGCGCATGGTGGCCCTCGACGTCCTCGCCCCCGGCCTGCTCGCGGCCGAGGTCGTCGAGCGCGCCGTTCGGGAGCGTCCGGCGCTGATCTGCATCGCCGCCTTGCCCCCGGGAGGAACGGCCCGGGTCCGGTACCTGATCAAGCGGTTGCGGGCTCGGGTACCGGACCTCCGGATCCTGGTCGGGCGCTGGGGCGCGACCGAGGACCTCGAGCCCGAGCGCCGGTTGCTGACCGAGGCCGGGGCCGACGACGTGGCCGCCACCCTGACCGCGACGCGCGACCAGCTGCTGGCCCTGTTCCCGGTCCTCACCGACGCCGGCGAGGCGCCGCTGGCGGCCGAATTGCAGCCGGGGGTGGCGACATGAGTCCCGAGCCGCGGGCGATCCAGATCGGTTACAAGCTGAGCAGCGAGGAGTTCGGGCCGCGCGAGCTCGTGCGTCAGGCCCGGCGGGCCGAGGAGATCGGCTTTCGCTTCGGTCTGATCTCCGACCACTTCCACCCCTGGACGGACCGCCAGGGCCAGAGCCCGTTCGTGTGGTCCGTCCTGGGCGGCATCGCCGAGGCGACGGAGCGTCTCGTGGTCGGCACCGGCGTGACGTGCCCGACCATCCGGATGCACCCGGCCATCGTGGCTCACGCCGCGGCCACCGCCGCCGCCATGTTGCCGGGCCGGTTCTTCCTCGGGGTGGGAAGCGGCGAGAACCTCAACGAGCACATCACGGGCCACCGCTGGCCGCCGGTGGAGATCCGCCAGGCCATGTTGGAGGAGGCCGTCGCGGTGATCCGCCTGCTGTGGCAGGGCGGGTACCGGGACCACTACGGTCGCTTCTACACGGTCGAGAACGCCCGGCTCTACACCCGCCCGCCGGAGCCGCCGCCGATCTACGTGGCAGCGGGCGGGCCCAAGGCGGCGGCGCTGGCCGCGCGCGTGGGCGACGGCCTCGTCATGAGCGAGATGAAGCCGGACGTGCTCCGGGCGTTCGAGCAGGCTGGTGGCGGCGGCAAGCCGCGCTACACCGAGCTGACCGTGTGCTGGGCGCCCGACGAGGCGCAGGCCCGGCGCACGGCCTTCGAAGTCTGGCCCATCGCGGGATTCACCGGGCCGCTCAACCAGGACCTGGCGATTCCGGCCCACTTCGAGAAGGCGGCCCGGATGCTGACCGAGGACCGCGTGGCCGAGGCCGTCATTTGCGGCCCGGACCCCGGGCGGCACGTCGAGGCGCTGGTGAAGCACGCCGAGGCCGGATACACGCACGTGGCCGTGCACCAGGTCGGTCCCGACCAGGAGGGCTTCTTCCGCTTCTACGAGCGGGAGGTGCTGCCGGCCTTCGAGCGGGCGGGAGAGCGGCGCGCCGCCTGACCCGCGCCCGCCGCCCTCACGCCGCGCGCCGGGCCATGCCCCGCGCGTGCCGGTCCCGCTCGAGCCAGACGGCGTCCAGCGCCGCCCGCCCCGACCCGCCCAGGAACAGCGCCAGGCCGCCGGCCAGCAGCATCAGGTCGAGCCGCGACTGCGCCCAGCCCGCCGCCGGCATCTTGACGTAGAAGGTGGCGACCACGAACTCGATCGCGTAGAGCAGGCCGAGCCAACGCCCCGCGATCCCCAGCAGCAGCAGGATGCCGCCGACGAGCTCCAGGACGCCGATGAACGGCGCCATGATCGCCGGGGCCGGGATACCGGACTTGGCGAAGAACTGGATCGCGCCCTCCATGCCGCCGCCGAGCACCTTGCCGTAGCCCGCGTCGATGAAGATGAGCGCCATGGCGATGCGGACGGCGGTCAGGCCCCAGCCCGGGTCGATGCCCCAGATCCCTCGCATAGCCGCCCTCCTCGGGAGGAAAGATAGGCCAGGGCGACGATACCACGCGTCTCCCCGCCGCCCGGCAGGTCTTGGATAGAATGGCGCTGTCATGCGGCTCACCGTGGACGGTCGCCCGGTCGAGGTGGCGCCCGGCGCGAGCGTGCTCGACGCCGTCAACGCGCTCGGCCTGCCGCTGCCCCAGCTCTGCAAGGATCCCGACCGGCCCCCGCTCGGGGCCTGCCGCACGTGCCTGGTCCACGTCGAGGGGATGCGCGGGACCCCGGCCGCCTGCCACCTGCCGGCCCGGGACGGGATGGTGGTGAGCACGACCCACCCCGAAGCGGTCCGGGTCCGGCGCATGGTGCTCGACCTGACGCGCTCGATGCTGACCGACGGCCCCGACCGCGACGGCTTCGGCGCGCTGGGCGAGGCGTGCGCGCGGCACGGGATCGGGGCGCCCTCGTTCGCGCCGCTCCACCGCTTCGCGCCCGACCGGAGCAAGACCTTCTTCACGCTCGACCGCGAGGCGTGCATCCTCTGCGGGCGCTGCACGGTGGCCTGCGACGAGGTCCAGCTGATCGGCGCCATCGCCATGCTCGGCCGCGGCCACGCCATGAAGGTGGGGGTCTTCGGCGACGGCGAGCTCGCCTCCTCGGTCTGCACCTCCTGCGGGCAGTGCGTGGCCACCTGCCCGACCGGGGCGCTACGGCCCAGCGAGGCGCCGGCCCAGATCGTGCGGCGCGCCGAGACCACCTGCCCCTACTGCGGGGTGGGCTGCGGGGTCGTGCTCGGCGTGCGGGCCGACGACCGCCTGGCCCTCATGGCCGACGACGTGCCGCAGAACCCGTCGAGCCAGGGCACGCTCTGCGTCAAGGGCCGGTTCGGCACCGGCTTCGTCCACGCCCGCGACCGGGTCACCACGCCGCTGGTCAAGGTGGACGGCCGGTGGCGCGAGGTCTCCTGGGACGAGGCGCTGGAGGCGGCGGCGGCCGGCCTGGCCCGCCACCGCGGGCGCTTCGGCGCCCTGGCCAGCGCCAAGGCGACGAACGAGGACGGCTACCTCGTGCAGAAGTTCGTGCGGGTGGTGATGGGCACCAACAACGTGGACCACTGCACGCGCCTCTGCCACTCGCCCTCGGTGGAGGCCATGCTGGCCGCGATGGGGTCGGGGGCGACGTCCAACTCGTACCAGGACTACGAGGAGGCGGGCTGCCTGATGGTCGTGGGCGCCGACGCCTCGGCCAACCACCCGGTCATCGCCATCCGCTTCCGCCGGGCGATGCGGCGCGGCGCCCGGATCGTCGTCGTCAATCCCCGGCGGATCGAGCTGGTGGACCAGGCCGACCTCTGGATCGCCCACCGGCCCGGCACCGACGTCACGCTCTTCAACGCGATGGCCCGGGTGATCCTGGACGAGGGGCTGGCCAACCACGAGTTCATCCGCACCCGGACCGAGAACTTCGAGGCCTGGCGGGCCTCGCTCGAGCCGTTCACGCTCGCCCACGCCGAGCGGGTGACGGGCGTGCCGGCCGGCGACATCGCGCAGGCCGCCCGCTGGTACGCCCGGCCGCCGTTCTCGGGCTCGTGCCTGATCTGGGGCATGGGCATCACCCAGCACGTCAACGGCATCCACAACGCCCACGCGCTGCTCAACCTCTCGCTCGTGACCGGGCAGCTCGGCTTCCCGGGCAGCGGGATCTCGCCGCTGCGCGGCCAGAACAACGTGCAGGGCTGCGGCGACGCCGGCTGCATCCCGACCAACCTGCCCGGCTACCGCCGCTACGACCCGGCGACGCTCGAGGAGTTCGAGCGGGCCTGGGGCGTGCGGCCGCCGGCCGAGCCGGGCCTGGTCGTCACCGAGATGATCGAGGCCTGCCTCACCGGCGACATCCGGGCGATGTACATCGTGGGCGAGAACCCGCTGCTGTCCGAGCCCGACCTGCACCACGCCGAGAAGGCCATCCGCCAGCTCGACTTCCTGGTCGTGCAGGACCTGTTCCTGACCGAGACCGCGGCCCACGCCCACGTGTTTCTGCCGGCGGCGGCCTTCGCCGAGAAGGAGGGGACCTTCACCAACTCCGAGCGCCGCGTGCAGCGCGTGCGCCAGGCGCTGCCGCCGCCGGGCCAGGCCCGGCCGGACTGGTGGATCACCGCCGCCCTGGCCCGGCGCGTGGCCCGCCGGCTGGGGGTGCGGGTGGACGGCCAGTTCGACTACGCGGGGCCGGCCGAGATCTTCGATGAGATGGCGCGCCTGGTGCCCTTCCTGGGCGGGATCTCCCACGCCCGGCTCGACCGGGAGGGCGGGCTGCAGTGGCCGTGCCCCACGCCCGACCACCCGGGCACGCGCTTCCTCTACGCGGAGTCCTTCCCCCGCGGCAAGGGCCGGTTCGTCCCGGCGCTCCAGACGGTGGAGGCGGCCGAGCTGCCGGACGCCGAGTACCCGCTGATCCTCAACACCGGCCGGCTGCTCTACCACTGGCACGGCGGCACGCTCACGCGCCGGGTGGAGGGGCTGTCGGCGCTGGCCCCGCGGCTCGAGGTGCTCGTCCACCCGGTGGATGCCGCCCGGGCCGGCGTGACCGACGGCGGGCCGGTGCGGCTCTGCACCCGGCGCGGCACGCTCGAGGGGTACGCCCGGGTCACCGACGCCGTCCGGCCCGGCGCCGTCTTCGTGCCGTTCGTGAAGTTCGAGGAGTCGGCGGCGAACTTCCTCACCCACGCCGCGCTCGACCCGGCCTCGAAGATCCCCGAGTACAAGGTGTGCGCGGTGCGCCTGGAGCCGGCGGCGCGGCCGGTGCCCGCGCGGTGATCGCCGAGCTCGCGCGGTTCCCGCGCGAGCGGACGTGGCTCTTGCCCGCGCTGCATGCCGTGCAGCACGCGCTCGGCTGGCTGCCGGAGTCGGCCCTGCGGGAGGTGGCCGTCCACCTCCGGGTGCCGGCCAGCGAGGTGTGGGGCGTCGCCTCGCACTACCCGGAGTTCCGCCTGGCGCCCCGCGGTCGGCGCCACGTTAGGATCTGCACCGGCGTGGCGTGCGCGCTGCTCGGGGGACGCGCGCGGCTGGAGGAGGCGGCCCGACGGCTGGGCGTGGGACCGGGCGAGGTCGGGGCCGATCGCGAGGTGACGCTGGAGGCGGCCGACTGTCTCTTCGCCTGCTCGGTGGCCCCGGTGGTCGAGGTGGACGGCGTCGTGCGCGGGCGCGTCACCCCAGCGGACATCGCCGCCCTGCCGGCGTGGCCCGCCTCCTCGCCCGGCGGCGCGGAGGCGGCGGCGTTCCGAACACCGCCTGCCCCGGCCGGCGTCGCTCCCGATGCGGGCGTGCGCGAGCGCGGTGCGGAGCGGCTCCGCGCGCCCGCTCGGG
>DATLZL010000459.1:0-14080 GCA_035574035.1 Binatia bacterium
GGCCTGCTCCTGATCGCCCCGGCCCTGGCCATGACGGGCGACGAGCCGCTGCGGGCGCTCGAACCGCTGCGGCTCCCGGTGCTGGTCGTGGCCGGCGACCGCGACGAGTACTGCCCGGTGCCCCGGCTGGAAGCCCTGGCCAGGCAGTGGCCCACGCTCGACGTTCGCATCATCCCCGGGGCCAATCATTTCTTCTTCGGCAAGCTCTACCCTCTGGGCGAGGCCGTGGCGGCCTGGGTGGGCCGCCTAGAAGCGCGGCAGGCGGGAGGGCGCGGCGCTGCCGGCTGAGAGGATGATCCGGATTCCCTCCTCGGTGCTGAGGCCGGTCGGCATGACATCCCGGCGCGGTACCACGACGACGTCGCCGAGGTACAGGTTGTTGGTGGGCACGAACACGGCGTTCATCTCCTGCTTGCCCTCCGCCGTGTCCACGACCAGCTCGCTGGTGACGAAGCCGAACGCCCACTCGCCCTCCCGCGGGTGCTGGACCAAGACGACGGCCTTGAAGGCGCTCCTGCGCTCGGGCGAGAAAGCATCCACCAGCATCTTGACCGAGGGGTAGATTCGGCCGAAGACGGGGACCTTGACCAGGAGCGCGTCGGTCCAGGCCAGGACCTGGCGGCCGACGACGTTGCGGGCGATGGTCCCCATGAGGAGGATGAGGGCCACGGCGGTGAGGAAGCCGAGGCCCGGCGCCGGCCGTCCGAGCAGGCGCTCGTACATGGGACCGAAGATGTCGTCGATGCCGCTCCAGAACACCCAGAGCAGCCAGGCGGTGGCGACGGCGGGAACGGTGACGAAGAAGCCGGTGATGAGCCGGACCTTGAACCAGTTCTGGATTCGGGACGACATCGACCTGTCGTGATCACATCACAGGGGTCCGCGGGGGTCAAGAAAGGCGCGGAACCCCACGCGGGAGACAGGCCATGATCGGTGGCGCCGCCCTGGCGATCTGGTTCGACGTAGCCCCGGCCGACCGTGCGGAGCTCGACGCGTGGTACGCCCGTCAGCATCTGCCCGAGCGGCTCTCGGTCCCCGGCTTCCTGCGGGGACGCCGCTACGCGGCCACCGGCGGCGGCACGGGCTTCTTCACCCTCTACGAGGTCCGCGACCACGGCGTCCTCTCGAGCGCCGCCTACCTCGAGCGCCTCAACAACCCGACGGACTGGACGCGCAAGGTCCTGCCGACGTTCCGCGGCATGGTCCGCACCATCTACGAGCGGGTGGCGGCCGGGCCCGCTGACGCCGTCGCCGACCACCTCCTGACGGTCCGGGTGGAACCCGGGCCCGGCCGCGGCGAGGCCATCCGGCGCTGGCTGGAGGGCGAGGCGCCGGCGGCGCTCGCCGCGCTGGCCGGGGCCACGGCGTGGGGGGCCTACGCTTCCGAAGGCGGCGGCACGTCCGTGATCACCGAGGAGCGCCGGCTCGTCGGCGATGTGCGTCCGGGGCCACCGCTGCTAGTGCTGGTCGAGGTCGGCGACCCGACCGCGGAGGCGGCGCTGCGCGACTTCTGGGTGTCATGGGGCCGGCGGCAGGGCGCGACCACGGGCGTCGACCTCTACCGGCTGCTCTACGGCCTCGCCTGGATCGCCCCGCGCTCCTGATCCGGGCGCCGGCGTTCCGGTTCGAGCGCGGCTCCCAGGGGGCCTCGGTCCTCGGAGACGCTAGGGCAGGACGATGCGCCCGCCGCCCATCACGCGCAGGAAGTCCCCCAGCGAGGTGAAGCGGAGAAACGGGTTCTGGCGCTTCTCCCGCCCGATGGTGGAGGACGGCCCGCCGTAGTTGTGGCCCGGGAGCAGCACCGTCTCGTCGGGCAGCGCGGCCAGGCGCTGGGTCAGCGAGTAGTACATCTCGCTGGGATCGCTCCCGGGCAGGTCGGTGCGGCCGCAGGAGCCGATGAACAGCGTGTCGCCCGAGATGAGACGACCATCCACCAGGAAGCACTGGGAGCCGGGCGTGTGACCGGGCGTGTGCAGGAAGGTGATCGTCAGTCGCCCGACCTGGAGCGTGTCGTGGTTGTCCACCTTCACCAGGTCCGAGCCGAGACCGCGCAGGAACTCGCGCTCCGCCTTGTGGACGTACACCCGGACCGGCACCCGCGCCAGCAGCTCCTCGACACCGGGGATGCGCCCCGGCATACCCCAGTCGGCCAGGCTGCCGCCCACGTGGTCCTGGTGGGTGTGGGTCACCAGGGCGCCGACGATGCGCATGTCGTCGGCCGCGGCCGTGTCCACGATGCGGTCGATCTCCCAAGCCGGGTCGACCACCACGCACTCGCGGGCCACCGGGTCGCCGACCAGGTAGACGAAGTTCTGCATCGGCCCCAGTTCCATCTGCCGGAGGTAGATCGTCCGCTCGTCCATCGGCGGCCATGGTAGCGCAGGCGCCGGGTGTGCGCTACACTGCGCCCGACTGAACGGCCGTTCAGTGGAGGACCTGGGGATGACGACGACCGGACAGGCGGCCGCGCGCCGGGTGACCTACCAGCTCGAGACGCTGTGGGATTACGACTACCAGCCCACGCACCAGGAGCTCGAAGCGCTGTACGAGACGGCCAAGAAGAACCAGTGGAACGGCTCGGTTGCGATCGACTGGAGCCGCCCGGTCGGCACCGACGGGCCCGTGCTGAACGTCAACGAGGCGTTCCGGGGCAGCAACTTCTTCACCCGCCTGACACCGGAGGAACAGCGCGAGGTGGAGATCCGCCTGTCGGCCTGGCGGCTGTCGCAGTTCCTCCACGGCGAGCAGGGAGCGCTGGTCGTCTGCGGGCAGCTCGTCAACTCCATTCCCGATCTGGACGCCAAGCTCTACGCCTCCACCCAGGTCGTGGACGAGGGGCGGCACGTCGAGGTCTTCCAGCGGTACGTCAAGAAGCTCTACAAAATCTACCCGGTCGACCCCCTGCTCAAGGCGGTGATCGATGAGATCCTGGCCACCAACCTCTGGGAGCTCAAGCTGCTCGGCATGCAGATGATCGTCGAGGGTCTGGCCATCGCCGCCTTCAACCTGATGCGCCGGCAGACCGCCGACCCGACCCTGGCCCAGCTCCTTGACTACGTCCTGCAGGACGAGGGCCGGCACGTCAACTTCGGCTACTTCGCCCTGCGACGTGCCATCCCGGAGATGGAGCCCGACAAGCGCGCGTACCTGGAGGACTTCAGCTTCCGGGTGTGCGACCGCATGTACGCCCGGGACGAGCAGACGGGTTTCCAGTCGATCAAGGACGTCTGGCGCGAGCTGGGCTGGGACGCCGACAAGATCTGGCGCGACACGGTTGGAACCTCCCAGACCAACCGGACCTTCAACTCGTTCCTGTTCCGCGACAACCTGATGCCGCGCCTGGTGCGCCTCGGCCTGATCTCGGACCGGATCGCGCCGCGCTACCGCGCCATCGGCCTGTTGGATTGATTGACATGGGGGCTCCGGGCGCCCCCAAGCCCCAGGGTGGCTCGGGCCGCCCCGGCGCAGCCGTGGCGCCCCTCGGTCGGGCGCGCAGGGGCTCCGGGCGCCCCCAAGCTCTGCCTCGGGCCGAGTGCGGGTGCACCCAGAGCATCTTTGATCATGAGGGGGGACCCGAGGCGGTCCTCCCTCATCTCCCCTGATCAGCCGGCGAAGTCGTCGGGGACGGCGGGCAATTCCAGCAGGCGGGCGTCGATCGAGTAGATGGCCGGCGAGCCCTTGCTGCGCACGAACCGGCGGTCGCCGTCCTTGCGGCCGACCTCCAGCGTGACGATCTCGCCGCCGTCGGCCCGGTACAGCGTGATCACGGCCTCCGGCTTGTCCAGCCCGTAGCGGGCGGCGTCCTCGCCCCCGGGGGCGACGATCTCCTTCCACTTGAGCCCGCGGAGACCGTAGACCACGTCGTCGACCTTGGTCCGCCGCGCCGCTCCCTTGGTGGGCTCCAGGAGGCGCCACTCGTCGTCGCCCCGGCGCTCCACGAGCACGCGCTTGTCGCCCCGGGTCACCTGCACGCGCTTGACGTCGCGAGGCTCCAGCCCGCTGACCAGGGTCCGGTCCCGCAGCTCGTTGAGCGGCTTGCCGAGGTCCGTCAGCGCCTTGGCCTCGACCAGCACCACCGGCCCCTGGCCCGCCAGAGCCGCGTAGGCGCTCGGCTGACCGCCGCGGCGCTCCGGCGAGGGCGCCAGCAGCAGGGTCCGGGTCGCCCCACCCTGCTCGGTGATGGTGACCTTCACCTCGGGTCGAGCGAGCCAGCGAGCGATGCCGCTCGCGTCCTCGGACAGGAATGCCTGGGCCTTGAGGTTCTTCAGCGCGGACAGGAGCGTGCCGGCCTCCACCGGATCGGCCGGCAGGGGCGTGGGCTGGGTGATCTGCCAGCGGTCG
The DNA here is from genome assembly GCA_035574035.1 of Binatia bacterium. Classification (GTDB taxonomy): domain Bacteria; phylum Methylomirabilota; class Methylomirabilia; order Rokubacteriales; family CSP1-6; genus DATLZL01. Next base: position 4,342 of record DATLZL010000459.1, read on the forward strand.
GCCTCGCGGACCAGCGTCACCGCGCCGCGGGGGCTTTCCACGTCGATCCGCGTCACCTTGTCGCGCTCGAAGGCGACCACGGTCTTGTCGCGGGCGGCGGCGACGTTCTTCGGCACCTGGTTCCAGATCTCCTCGGGCAGGAGCAGCACGGTCTCCTCGCCCTCGCGCATCGCGTAGACGCCCTGCTTGGCGGGGTCCACCTTGCCGAGGAGCAGCGTGCGGCTGGTGCGGTCCTTGTCCTTGCCGGTATGCACCACCAGGCGGACCGGCCGGTCCAGGCCGTAGGGTTCCCGCGAGCGCGGCGCCTCGGCCACGAACTCCTTCACCCGGGCGCTCTGGAGCTTGTCGAGCAGGTCGTTGATCGTGTCGCCGTCGGCCGGGAGCGCGCGGGGCCGGGTCAGTCGCCAGCCCTGGTCGCCCCAGACGAGGCTCAGCGTCTCCGTCCGCAGTCCGATCTCGAGGCCGCTCACCGCCCGGCGGTCGAAGGCCAGGATGGTGCGGTCCCGGAAGTCGTTGGCCGGCCGCGTGGCGTCCCGCAGGACGCCGTCGGGCAGGACGAAGACGGCGGGCTTGTCGGGCTCCTTGGCGTAGACCCAGAGCCCGGTGGGGTTCTTGCTCCCCAGCACGACCGTCAGGCGCCGGCCTTCCTTCAGGGTCAGCGCCACCTCGGCCGCGGGCTTGTCGAGACCGAACTCGGCCAGTGATGCCGGCGCCGGGTCGATCTCCCGGTCGATCTTGGCGGTGACGATGGTCGTGAGCGCGTCCTCGATGCGGCCGCGGTCGCCGCGGGCCTGCACGGGCGCCAGCATCCGCCACTGGTCGGCATCGCGCTGCAGCCGGACGGTCTCGTCCGGGCGCTTGATCTCGACCTCGGTGACGTCGGCCGGCTCGGCCGTCCACAGCCGGCCCTTCCGCGCCTCGGCCCGTTCCCGCTCCGGCCCCAGCCGGACCTCGTAGATGTAGTAGAAGGCGGCGAGCGCCACCAGGATGACGGCCAGGACCGCGGTCGTCTGCCACCGCATCAGGGCTTCACCACCGGTCTACTGCGAGGCGCGGCGCCGGACGAGCGTGACGACTCCGCCGAGCAGGACGAGCCCGGGCAGCACCACCACCGGGATCAGGAAGACCGCCTGGGCCTGGAGCGAGGTGAGGAAGACCGGCGCCTGGCGCGCCTCCTTCGGGCGGATCGAGATCAGGTCCTCCTCCTCGGCCAGCCACGAGACCGTGTTGAGGAAAAAGTCGCGGTTGCCCTGGAGGTTGAGGAACTGGTTGGCGGCCAGGTTGGAGGTGCCGTACACGACCAGCCGGGCCTTGTCCTTGGTCGCCACCACCGCCACCGCCAGCGGCCCTCGCGGGTCGGCCGGGTCCGGCTTGACCTGCCCGGCCTGGAGGGAGGCGCGGTCGGTCTCGCCCCACGAATCGGGGCTCGTCCGGGCCAGCGGCTGCACGCTGACGCCCGAGGGCGGCGTCTTGGCCGGCGTCACCGACCGGGTCAGCGGGAACAGCGTGCTGATCCCCGCCAGGTCGCGCGTGATCGGATGGCTGTTGTACTCCTGCACGATCGGCACCTCGGGGCCGATGCCGAACAGCCGGCCGATCGGGTTGACCTCGATCACCAGGTTGTCCCCCAGCTCGACGCCATAGGCGGCCACGAGCTTCTTCAGGCCGGCGTCCTGGCCGCCCTGGACGACGGTCGGGTCGGCCATGAGCAGCAGCTTGCCGCCGCGGCCCAGGTAGCCGTGCAGCGCGTCGAGCTCGGGCGGGAACAGCTCGGTCCGCGGTCCGGGGATGATCACGACCGAGGCGTCGGTGGGGACCTTGCCCTCGCGGGCCAGGACGAGCGGCTTCACCTCGTAGTTGGCCCGCTCCATTGCCGCCTTGGCCTCGCTGAACCCGGCCCGCTCGCTCGAGGTCAGCTCCCGCTCGCCGTGGCCCTGGACGACGTAGACCACCCGCTTGCCCTCGCGGGTGAGCTTCACCAGCCCGTTGGTGATCTTCTCCTCCTCGGCGTCCAGAACCTTCTCGGAGCGGGTCTTGGTCTCCAGCACGACGGTGCCGTACGACTCGACGCCGTAGCGGCGGGCCAGACCGGGCTCGCGGTCGGGGTCCACCACCCGCCAGGTGAACTTGCCGCCGCCGTACCGGGCGTACTGCTTGAGCAGGTCCTCGGCCACCCGCTTGCCGGGCTGGTCGCTGCGGAAGAAGGCGACGGCGCTCACCTCGGTCTTCAGGTTCTGCAGCAGCTGGATGGTCTGCGGGCTCAAGCTGTGGCGCTTGTTCTCGGTGAGGTCGAGCCGCGCGTTGTGGCGGTAGGAGACGGCCTCCACCAGCCCCACGATGGCCAGCAGCAGCACCACCATGACGGCGGTGTTGAGCCCGTACCGCGCGGTCCGCCGGCGCATGACCTCGCGGGCCTGGCCCAGGTAGCCGACGCTGCCGGCCAGGACCAGGACGAGCCCACCCACCAGCAGCGTCCACCAGATCCACCGGCCGTGGGGGCCGGCCATGATCGGGGCCCGGGTCCACTGCAGGATGGCCAGCGCCGCCAGCGCGGCCAGCCCCACGTAGCCCGCCCAGTCGAGCCACCGCCTCATGCTAGCCCTTCCAGCGGCGCGCCTCGAGCGAGCGCAGGGTCAAGAACAGCGCCACCACGGTGAAGTTCACGTAGTAGAGGACGTCGCGCGTATCGAGCACGCCCTTGGCGAACGAATCGAAGTGCTCGATGAGGCTCAGGTGGGAAAGCACCCGACCCCAGGGGCCGCCCACGTAGTCCGCGCTCCAGCCGATGACCCAGAAGATGAGCAGGACACCGAAGGTGGTGATGGCGGCCACGATCTGGTTCTCGGTGAGCGACGAGGCGAAAATGCCCACGGCCAGGAACGTCGCCCCCAGCAGCACCAGCCCCAGGTAGCCCGTCACCAGCGGTCCCCACTCCACCCGGGTGAAGTACACCACCAGCGCGGGGTACGTGAGCGTGAGGGCCAGCATGACGGCGTACAGCGTGAGGGCGGCCAGGTACTTGCCGACCAGCACCGCGCCGTCCCGCACCGGGTAGGTCAGGAGCAGCTCGATCGTGCCCGACCGGCGCTCCTCGGCAAAGAGCCGCATCGTCACCAGCGGCATGAGCAGCAGCAGGATCACGCTCACGTTGGAGAAGAGCGGGCGGAGCACGCTGTCGGTGACGTTCAGATCGCGGGCCATGGCCGGGTTCATGGCCGCCTGCATCGAGGCCAGCGTATAGAAGGCGAAGATGGCGTAGAAGAAGTAGCCGGCGACGAAGAGGAAGATGGTCAGGATGACCCAGGCGATGGGCGAGGTGAAGTACAGGCGCATCTCCTTCTTGAAGATCGGCCAGACCTTCACGCCGCCTCCCCGCCGCCGTCGGCGGCCGGCTCCTCGCCGGCCACGATGCGCACGAAGACCTCTTCCAGCGTCATGCCGACCCGCTTCAGCTCGCGCAGGTCCCACTTTTGCTCGGCCGCCAGCCGGAAGATCTCGCCCCGCACGTCCCGTCCCCGCTGGGACTCCACCGTGTACGTCACCACGCCGTCCAGGCGGTCCTCGGCCACGCTCAGCACCCCGGGGATACGGCCCAGGCCCTCGCGGACGGCCGCCGGCGGGCCGCCGACCTCCACCTGGACGCGGGCGGTGGGAAAGAACTGCTCGACCAGCGTGTCGATGGGGCCCTGGGCGACCACCCGGCCCTTGTTGATGATGATGACCCCGCTGCAGACCATCGAGACCTCGGGCAGGATGTGCGTGGAGAGGATCACCGTGTGGCGGCCGGCCAGCGACTTGATGAGGGAGCGGATCTCCGTGATCTGCTTGGGGTCGAGCCCGATGGTCGGCTCGTCGAGGATCAGCACGTCCGGGTCGCTGATGATGGCCTGGGCCAGTCCCACCCGCTGCCGGTAGCCCTTGGACAGCTTGCCGATCAGCCGGTTCTGCACGTCCCCGATCAGGCACCGGTCCATGGCGTCGGCGACGCGCCGCCTGCGCTCCGAGCGCGGCACGCCCTTGACCTCGGCCACGAACTCCAGGTAAGGACCGACCCGCAGGTCCGAATAGAGCGGGACGTTCTCCGGCAGGTAGCCGATCCGCCGGCGGACCTCGAGCGACTCCCGGAACACGTCGTAGCCGGCCACCCGCGCCCGCCCGCTGGAGGCCGGGATGAAGCAGGCCAGGATCCGCATGGTCGTCGTCTTGCCGGCGCCGTTGGGCCCGAGAAAGCCCACGATGTCGCCGGGCGGGACGTGGAAGGAGACGTCGCGGATCGCGGTGACCGGACCGTAATACTTCGTCAGGCTCTCGACTTCGATCATACCGGCTTCGGCCGCCGCGTCATTATACACGTGCGCCCGGGGCGCCGCGTCCACCCTCGGCGCCACCGCCGCCCGGGGCCGCCGGCTCGGCGGCGACGGTCAGGAGCGCCGCGAGCCAGGCCGGCACGCCGATCACCTTCCCGGTGGCGGCGTCCAGGCAGGCGTGCAGGGTGTGGCCGGTCGCGACCAGCGCCCCGTCGGGACCGGCGATCGCGTAGTCGAACCGGAACGAGGCCCGCTTGCGCTCGCCGACCCAGCAGCGGATCTCGAGCAGCTCGTCGAGCCGGGCCGGTCGGACGTACCGGACGTAGGCCTCCACGACCGGCATGTGCACGGTCCGGTCGACCTCGGCGATCGTCGTGCCGGCCTGCCGCAGGTACTCGACGCGGCCGACCTCGAACCAGGTGAGGTAGTTCCCGTAATAGGCGACCCGCATGCAGTCGGTGTCCTTGTAGCGAACCCGGACGGTCGTCGTCGCGATCACGCCGCCCCGTGCCGGGTCGGGCGGACCGCCCCCGGTGCCTCCGCGATCCAGCCCGGCGGTGGGTGCACCCGTCCGGACCCTAGAGGTACTGCCCGTAGCGGATCTTCTCCACGATGCCCCGCACCCGCCGGTAGCCCTCGATGGCCTCCAGGATGTCGGCGGTGGTGACGCGGGCGGCCTCGTCCTCGGGCGCCACCCGGTGGACCTTGGCCTCCAGGGCCCGGCGGACGATCTCCGAGATGTCGGCGCCGCTCATGCCGCCCATGAGCGGCAGCAGCGTGCGGTAGTCGAGGGGCTCGAACAGCGGCCGGCCGGCGCTCTTCTCCGTCCGGCGCTGGATCATCTCGAGGATCTCCTGCTGCTCGGCCGGGTCGGGCAGCGTCACCTCGATCAGGTGGTCGAGCCGGCCGGGGGCGACCAGCGCCGGCTCCAGCGCGTCCGTCCGGCTGGCCGCGCCGACCACCAGCACGCGGTGGGCGGGGTCGAGCGCGTCGAGCTTCTCGGTGAGCGCGGCCGTCAGTCGCGCGCTCGCCTCCCGCGCCTGCGGCGGAGGCAGCAGGTGCTCGAGCGAGAGGGCCTCCAGCTCGTCCAGCAGCAGCACGACCCGGCCCTCGCCGCTGGCGATCCGGAGGACCTCCTGCAGGAGGTCGGCGGTGTTGGCCCCGAACTTGGCGGTGATGTTGAACAGCTTCAGGTGGAAGAAGACGGCGTCGGCGGCGTTGGCCAGCGCTCGGGCCAGCATGGCCTTGCCCGTCCCCGGCGGCCCGTAGAGCAAGAAGCCCTTCGGCGGCACGATCCCCCACCGGCGGTAGCGGTCGGGGTCGGTCAGCGCGTGGGCGAAGGCCCGCACCGCCTCCTTGGCCTGACCGAGACCGCCCACGTCCTCGAAGGACGTCCGCGGCCGGATGACGGTCTCCACGCGTCCGGTGAGGTCGCCGTACTTCTCGCCGAGCTTCGCGAAGACGTCTTCCAGGCGGCGCTTGAGCGCCCAGGTCAGGTTCTCGTAGTCGGGGGCCAGCGCCATGCGCGGTCAGATCGCCGGCCGCCGGGGCGAGTCGAGCGCGCCGGCCTTCTCGAACACGCGATCCTCGACCAGGACCGGAACGCGGGCCCGGACCGCCAGCGCGATGGCGTCCGACGGCCGCGAGTCGAGCTGGATCTCGCCGGCCTCGGTCTGGAGGTGGACGACCGCGTAGTAGATGTCGTCGCGCAGGTCGGTGATCACGACCCGCGTGAGCTGGACCTTCAGCCGCCCGAACAGGGTGAGGAACAGGTCGTGGGTCAGCGGCCGGGGCGGCGTGACGCCGTTGAGCGGGATGGCGATGGCGTTGAGCTCGGTGGGGCCGATGGCGAGGTGCACCAGGCGCCGGTCGCGCTTGCCGCGGAGCAGGATCACCGGGGTCTGGGTCTGGCGCTCCAGGTACGCGGCGATGACCTCGGCCTCCTGGGGGCCGGTCGGGCGGGCGGCCGGCGGCTCCCCGCGGTCCCGGGCGGCGCCGCGGCTCACGGCCGCGGACACCACGACGGCGAGGGCGACCACCAGCAGCGCGACGATCGAGGCGCGGCGCGTGTGAGTCATGGCTTCCTCCGTTCCGCGCGCGGCGGGCGTCGATCGCGGGCGGACGCGCTCAGTATAAACCCCGCTTCGCCGCCGGCCGGGGGCCGGTCGCGCCGCCAGGCAGCCGCAGGCTGAGCAACGCCCCGACCAGGAGCAGCCCGGCCAGCGCCGTCCACATGACGCCGTACCCGCCGGCGTGCGCCACGTGGCCGAACACGAAGGCGCCTCCGGCGTTACCGGCCAGGAACACTGCGCTGAAGACGCCCACGACCGCGCCGCGGCGAGCCGCTGGGGCCTCGTCGGTGACCAGCGCCGCCAGCCCCGGATAGAGAAACCCGTGAGCGCCGCCGGCCAGCAGCCCGACCAGGACGAGCACCGGCAGGACCGGCACCGTACGGTCGCCGGTCGCGGCGCTCAGGCCGAGGGCGCCGAGCACCGCGACGGCGAGCGCCTGCAGGAACATCGAGGGGACGATGACGGCCCGCCGGCCCCGGGTGTCGATGAGCCGGCCGCCGAGGATGCGCACCGCCATGGCGGCGCCGGCATAGGCGGTGTAAAAGAGCGACAGGACGCCGACGCCCAGGCTCTCGGCGAACGTGGGGAGGAACGCGAATACCACCCCGGTGCCCAGGCCGAAGAAGACGGTGACGGCCATGGGGAGTTGCACCAGGTCCTCGAGGCCGGCTCGCATCCACTCCGAGCCCCGCACCGGCTGCCCCGGATCGCGGCGCTGCTCCGTCGTGGACCAGGCGAGGACGCCGGCGACGCCGGCCACCACCGCGCAGCCGACGAAGAGCGGCCGGAACCCGACCCGGCGGATCGTCCACTCGCCGATCAGCGGCGCCACCGCCGAGGACAGCAGGCCCGAGACGCCGTAAATCCCGAGCGCCCAGCCCCGCTGCGCGGGCGGCACCAGGTCGAGCACGTGCGAGAAGTTCGCCACGAAGAACACCGAGAACGCGACGCCCTGGAGCGCCCGGGCCAGCGCCAGGCCGGGAATGCCGCCGCTCAGCGCCGCCATCACCGCCGAGACGACGAGCAGCAGCACGCCGAGCAGCAGGAACGGGCGGCGGCCCACCACGTCCACCCACGGGCCGACCAGCGGCTGACAGAAGATGCCCAGCGCGCTGTAGCCGGCCATGACCAGACCGATCTCGACCTCGCTGCCGCCCAGACGGGCGATGTGGAGCGGCAGCAGGACGAACCCGTTCAGGCTGGTGAAAAAGAAGAAGTTCATGACCGTCGCCCGCAGGAACGCCCGCTGGGCTAGAATGGCCGACGTCACCGGCCGAGTATCGCATGATGACCACCGAAGCCCTGCTGCGGCGCGGCCTCGAGCGGCGCGGCGATCACGTCGTCCTCACGCTGGACCCGGCGTTCCAGGGGCTGCCGGAGACGGCCCACGGGGGCAGCGTCGTGGCGGCCCTGCACCTGCTGGCCGGCGGGGGCGCGCCGGCCGCCGTCCGCGGCCGCTACCGCCGGCGCGTGCCGCTCGAGGTCCCGCTGGAGGTGTCGCTCGAGCCGCGCGGCCCGGTTCAGGTGGGCCGCGTGCGGGACGGCTCCGACACCGTGCTGGTCGAGGGCGAGGTCTCCGCGGCGAATCGAGCCCGCCGGCGGTGGGGTGGAGGCGCCGGCGGTCGACGAGGGGCGGACGCACCCGCTGCCGGTGTCGGCCTCCTGCCTGGCCTGCGGGACGCGCAACGCGCTCGGCCTTCAGGCCCGGCTGCGCTTCGATGAGACGCTGGTGGCCGGCACCTGGCTGCCGCGGCCGGCGCTCGCCGCCGACGCTCTGCTGGCCCCGCTGGCGCTCACGACGCTGCTGGACGAGGCGGCCTTCTGGCTGGGTGTCCTGGCCAGCGGGGAGTCGGGGATGACGACCGACCTCGCGATCACGCTGGGCGCGCCGGTCCCCTTCGGGGTGCCGGTCACGGTGGCCGGCCGGCGGGCCGCCGTCCGCCGCCGCGATGACGACCCACGCTACTGGGAAACCGAGGTGGGGGCGTGGATCGCGGGCGGAGGCCTCGTCGCCCGGGGACGGATCACGTTCGTGGCCGTCCGGGGCGCGGCGCGCCGCCTGGCCCAGGCGATGCTTGCGCTCAACCCGCGCGAGGTGGTGCGCCGCGCCTTTCCGGCCTACGTCGGCTGACGGCTACGCCTTGAGGTGCCGGTCGAAGAAGGCCAGACACCGCTTCCACGCGTCCTCGGCGGCCTCCTTGCGGTAGACCTGCGGCCGGTCGTCCGAGAAGAACGCGTGGGGCGCCTCCTTGTAGAGGACGAACTCCACGCTGGCGTTGCCCTTGGCCTTGAGCGTGGCCTCGAAGGCCTTGACGTCCTCGACCGGGATGCCGGTGTCGGCCTCGCCGTACAGCCCGAGCACCGGCGCCTTGATGCGGTCGGCGACGGCGAAGGCGTCCACGCCCGGGGCGTCGGGGTAGGTGCGCTTGAGGTGGCCGTACCACGGCACGACCGCCAGCACCCCCGATACTCGGCGGCGAAGTGGAGCGCCAGGGCCCTGCCGCCGCAGAAACCGGTGACGCCCAGCCGGTCGGACCGGGCCCAGGCCTGCTGCTTGGCGTAGTCGGCGGCCGCGGTGAGGTCCCCGAGGTACTGCCGGCGCGTGATCCCGCGGGAGATGCGCCCCATCTCCTCGAAGCTCTTGCCCTGCATGCCCCCCTCGCGGTGGAAGAGCTCGGGGCTGATGGCGTAGTAGCCAGCATGAGCGAAGCGCCGGACGACGTCCTTGTGGTGCTCGCTGTTGCCGGTGAAGCCGGAGATCACCAGCACGATCGGATACCGGCCGGCCTCCTCCGGCCGCGCGTCGTAGGCCGGGATCGCCGTGCCGCCGACGGCGAGGGTGATGTCCCGGGCGGTGATCCCCCGGATGTCGGTGACGATCGCCTGGGCTCGCGAGATGCCGGGCGTCAGCACGCTCCGACGGTCGTGTAGGCCCCGAACTTCAGCACTTCCCGGCGGCTCAACGGATTGATGTATTGCGGCATGGCTCCCCCCGGGTGTATCGGCGATGTGCGGCCGTCCGCAGACGGCCGACTGCCACTGTCAACCCGCGACCGGCCCGGGAAGTTCCGGCCCGGTCAGCGACGCAGCTCGGCCACCCACCGCTCCCAGTCGGCCGGGGCGTGGCCGACGCTCACCTTTGGACCGCAGCGCGCCAGGGGCGTCCGGAGCAGCCGGGGCTCGTCGAGGGCGCGCTCCAGCAGGCGCTCGGGCGAGTCGCCGCTCACGTGCAGGCCGAGGGCCCGGAGCCGCGGGCTCTCCCGGTCGATCAGCGCCCCGGCGCCGAACTTCTCGGTGAACCGCCGGAGCTCGCCCCGGGTGGCCGGCCGCTGCCGGAGGTCCACGAATTGCACCGGCACC
>DATLZL010000460.1:0-5459 GCA_035574035.1 Binatia bacterium
GCCCGCGCCCGGCCGGCCCACCGCGGCCCGTCGGCCCTCGGCGGCGGCGTCATCCGACGCGCTCGGCGCGCGCCACGAGGCCCGAGGGCCGCAGCAGCAGCACCGCGATGATGATGACGAACCCGACGGCGTCGCGGTAGCCGGAGGACACGTAGCCGGCCCCCAGCTCCTCGGCCACCCCGAGGATCAGGCCGCCCAGGGTGGCGCCCCACAGGTTGCCGAGCCCACCCAGGATGACGACCGAGAAGGCCTTGAGCGAGGCCAGGTCGCCCATGGAGGGGTAGGCCAGGAAGATCGGGCCCAGCAGTGCGCCCGCCGCCGCGGCCAGGCCCGAGCCGATCGCGAAGGTCGCGGTGTGGATGCGGCCGATGCGGACCCCCATCAACGCCGCGGTGTCGGCGTCCTGGAACGTCGCCCGCATCGCGCGCCCCAGCCGCGTGCGCTGGATCAAGAGGTGGGCGGCGGCGATCAGGCCGAGGGCGGCGGCCAGCACGAACAGGCGCAGCGGGGCGATGGAGACCGGGCCCAGCACCAGCGGGGCGGTGGGAAACGGGTGGGGGATGGACTTGGCGACGCCGCCCCAGACGAGCAGCTCGCCGTTCTGCAGGGCGATCCAGAGACCGATCATGACCAGCATCACGGAGTCGATCGACTCGCCCCGGAGCGGGCGCAGCAGCACCCGCTCGGTGAGCGCCCCGAGGACGACCCCGGCGATGATGGCGGTGGCCAGGGCTCCCAGGAACGGGACCCCGGCCAGCACCAGCGCGGCGAACGTCACGTACGCGCCCAGGGTGTAGAACTCCCCGTGGGCGAAGTTCACGACGTTCATGAGGCCGAAGATCAGGGTGAGCCCGATGCCCAGCAGGGCATAGGTCCCGCCGAGCACCAGGCCGTTCACCAGGTGCTGAAGGAGCGCCTCCACCGCCGCGACGGCCTCAGCGCCGGGCCACGAACTCCGGCAGCGTCACCTTGCCGCCCTTGATCTGCACGACGAAGATCGAGGGCTTGGACTGGCCCGATTCCTTGCCGGCCGGGCCGTCCTTCTCGAATTTGATAGGGCCGTTCACCCCGGTGATGTTCACCTTCCACAGCGCGTCCCGGATCGCCTTGGGTTCGTCCTTGCCGGCCAGCCGGATCGCCTCGGCGATGGTCGCGATGCCGTCGTGCCCGCGGAACCCCTCGGTCAGCCCCTCGAAGGGGTGGCCGCGCTTGGTCCACTCGTCCACGAAGGCGCGGGCCAGCCGGCCGTCCGGCATCGCCTCCGGGAACCACGGCATGAAGAACACGATGTGGTAGGTCCCGTCGGCCGCGGCGCCGGCCTGCTTGACGAGCTGGTCGGGAGAGGAGGAGCCGCCGGTGGTGATCACCTTCCGCGTCAGCCGCTGCTCCTGGGCCTGCTTGAGCACCAGCGTGATCTGCTCCACGCTCGTGGTCAGGAAGAGCGTGTCGCTCCCGGTCCCCTTGATCTTGGTCAGCTGGGCGTTCATGTCGGTCGCGGCCTGGTCCATGAACTCGGTCGCCCCGACCTCCACGCCCTTCTTCTTCAGCATGTCGCCGAAGGCGGTGATGGCCCCCCGCCCCCAGTCGGTGTTCACGGCCAGGAAGTCGGCCCGCTTGATGCCGAGCCGGGGCACGTAGGGCTCGAGCCCGAGCGCCTCCATCTCGCTGGGCGGGCTGATGCGGAAGACCCACGGGTTGCCGCGCCGGGTGATCGAGGCGGCCGAGGAGGTCTCGACGACCATCGGCACGCCGTACTCCTCCAGCTTGGGCATGGCGGCGAGCGTCATCGACGACCCCCACGCCCCCATGATCACGGGCACCCGGTCCCGCACGATGAGCTTCTCGGCCGCGCTGGCCGCTTCCTTGGGGTCGGACTTGTTGTCCTCGATGAGAAGCTCGACCTTGCGGCCGAGCACGCCGCCCCGGGCGTTGATCCAGTCCCGGGCGATCTCGGCCCCCATGCGGACGTAGTTTCCGGAGGCGGCCACCGGGCCGCTCAGGGGCTGGATGACACCGATCTTCACGGGGGCCTGCGCGTCGGCGGCGCCGAGGCTGAGGGCCAGGGCGGCCGCCGCCAACGTGGCGCCGAGGACGAGGGCCGGGAGCGTCGAGGACCACGGCTTGCGCATCGCTGCCTCCTGCCGGGCAAAGAGTTTGCTGCCGAAAGGACCGCCGACCGAAACACCCGAGATGATACAGGAGGATGGCCATGGCGGCTGGGAAGGGCAAGACCTACAAACCGCAGGCGTTTGACCACCTCACCGGGCTGGACGGGATCTCCGACGCCCAGATCGCCGAGCACCTGAAGCTTTACGAGGGGTACGTCAAGCAGGTCAACGCCCTCAACGAGGAGCTGGCCGAGCTGCGCGGCCGGGGGCAAGCCTCGGGCGCCCGACCCGAGTTCGCCGAGCTGACGCGCCGCCTGGGGTTCGAGTACAACGGGATGATCCTGCACGAGTACTACTTCGAGAACCTCCGCCGCGCGGGCGAGCCGCAGCCGCCCCGGCACGGCGCGCTGGCCCAGGCCCTCACGCGCGACTTCGGCGCGCTGGAGCAGTGGATGGCGGACTTCCAGGCGATCGGGGAGATGCGGGGCATCGGCTGGGTCATCCTCTTCGAGGATCCGGTGACCGACCGGCTCTCGAACCACTGGATCACCCTGCACCAGGAGGGGATTCCGGCCGGATTCAAGCCGCTGCTGGTCATGGACGTGTGGGAACATGCCTACATGCGCGACTACAAGGCGACCGAGCGCAAGAAGTACGTGGAGGCCTTCTTCCGCAACATCGACTGGGCGCGGGTCGAGCGCCGCCTGGGCGAGGAGGCGGCGGTGAGACCGGCCGCGGCATGATCCGGGCGGCGGTCCTGCTGCTCGCGCTCCTGCTGGCGGCCGGCGGGTGCCGCTCGCTTACCGGGCGCTCGGCCGGCCAGTGGCTGGACGACACGGCCATCACGGCCCGCGTCAAGGCCCGCCTGGCCGCCGAGCGCGCGGTGAACCTGACGCGCATCCACGTGGACACCTACGAGTCGACCGTCTACCTCACCGGCGGCGTGCCCAGCGCGGAGGCCAAGCAGCGGGCCGAGGAGATCGCCCGCTCCGTCCCGCAGGTCGCGCTCGTGGTGAACAACCTCCACGTCGTCGGCGCCGCGGAGGCCGCCTCGCCGCCGAGCGAGTCGGGCGCGCTGCCGGTGGTCCTGGCTCGTGCCGGCCCGCTGGCCCGGCTGGAGCTCGATCAGGGTCCGCCGGGCTGGACGCGCTACGTCGGCCTGGATGCGTCCGGCCGCCGGGTCGCGACCGTCTTCATGGTGCCGGCCTCGGTGCTGACCGAGCGCGGCATCGCCGGCCTGACGGCCGAGGCCCCGGTGGAGCACGTCGGAGTGTACCCGGATGGACCGCGGGCCTACGTGGTGCTCTGGCATCCGCCGGGGGCCGTAGCGGCCGCCCGCCTCGAGAGTCGGGCTGCGGACGTGGCTCGGCCTGCCGCGTCACCCCCAACCACCGGTTCCGGCGAGCCGGACGGGGTCGGCGGCCAGCGGACCCCCGGGGAGGATGCCCGGTTGCCGGCCGACGTGCGGGGCCGAGTCGAGCACCACGTGCGGGAGGCGAACCGGCTGGCAGCCTCCTTCGAGGCCGTGCTGGCGGGCGGGTGTCCCCGCACCGGGCCGGCCGAGTGGCAGGCGTTCCTCGACGGCGAGGTCGAGCGTCTCGGGCGACTGGTGGCCCACGTGGAGGAGGCCTGGGCCGAGGCCCGCACCAGCCCGGACGACGAGATCCGTCGCCTGGCCAAAGCGCCGCGCCGCCGGCTGCGGGAGGCCCACGCCCTGGCAACCAAGCTCGAGGCCTGCGCGCGCGCCAACGGCACGGCCTTCGACGCGCTGGCGGTGTGGCGGCAGGTCCAGCAGGAGATCCCACGCCGGCGGGCGGAGATCGCCCTGCCGAGGTGAGGGCGCGGTCGGCGCCGTGGCCGGCCGCGTCCAGCCGGCCGGCCTTCCTGTGATATGGTTCCGGCCATGCCGCGCTCACCGTTCTCCCTGGAGGGCAAGACCGCCATCGTCACCGGCGGCGGCACCGGCATCGGCAAGGCTATCGCGCTCGAGTTCGCCCGGGCGGGGGCCGACGTCGCCGTCTGCAGCCGCAAGCTCGAGCATCTGGAGCCGGTCGCCCGGGCCGTGCGCGAGCTCGGCCGCCGGACGTTCGCCATGGTGGCCGATGTCCGGAACGAACCCGACGTGCAGGCCGTCGTCGACCGCGCGGCGGCCGAGTTCGGTCGGCTCGATATCATGGTGAACAACGCGGGCGCGTCGTTCCGGGCCCGGCCCGAGGACATCTCGGTCAACGGCTGGAATGCCGTGGTGGGTATCAACCTCACCGGCGTGTTCCTCGGCTGCAAGTGGGCCCAGCGGCAGATGGTCAAGCAGGGCTCGGGCGGCGCCATCATCAACGTCGCCTCCATCGCCGGCGTCTACGGCTCGACGATGATGGCCCACTACGGCGCGGCCAAGGCCGCCGTCATCAACCTCACGCGCGCGCTCGGCGTCGCCTGGGCCCGGCAGGGTATCCGCGTGAACTGCGTCGCCCCCGGTCCGGTGGAGACCGAAGGCTACCTCGACGTGCTGCGGAAGACCGACCCTGACGCCGAACGGACGTACCGCGCGGTGGCCAGCCGGGTAGCGATGGGCCGGTGGGGCCGGGTCGAGGAAATCGCCTGGCCGTGCGTCTTCCTGGCCTCCGACGCCTCGTCGTTCATGACCGGCGAGACCATCGTCGTCGACGGCGGTCCCTCGCCGCGCGAATCCGAAGGCTAGCTCCGGCGCGTGCGGGCCCTCGTCATCGGCGGCTCGGGCCAGGTGGGCGCGGCCCTGGCCCGGGCGCTGACCGCGCGCGGCCACGCCGTCGTCGCCACCCACCACCGCGTGCCGCAGCCCGGGACCCGGGCCCTCGACCTCCTCGACGCCGCGGCGGTGAGCGCCCTCATCGGTGAGGTGGCGCCTGATGTCGTCTTCTGCCCGGCCGGGCTGACCCACGTCGACTACTGCGAGGACCACCCGGAGGAGGCGCGACGCGCCAACGCCGAGGCGCCGGCGGCAGCGGCGCGGGCCACGGCGGCGCGCGGGGGCCGGTTCGTCTTCTTCTCGACGGAGTACGTCTTCGACGGCGCCGCCGGCCCGTACTCCGAGGAGGCGCCGGTGCAACCGCTCAGCGTGTATGGCCGGAGCAAGCTCGAAGGGGAGCGTGCCGTGCTGGGCGCCCACCCGCACGCCCTGGTCGTCCGGACGGCGGGCGTCTACGGACCCGAGCCCCAGGGCAAGAACTTCGTCTACCAGGTCTTGCGGCGGGCCGCCGTCGGCGAGGTTGTCCGCGTGCCGAGTGATCAGTACTCGACGCCGACCTACAACGAGGACCTGGCGGAGGCGGTGGTGGCGCTGGTCGAGCGCGGCGCGGCGGGCGTCGTGCACGT
>DATLZL010000461.1:0-10169 GCA_035574035.1 Binatia bacterium
CGGAGACGGGAGGAGCGAGCGGATGACGAAGCGGATCACGATGGCGGCGGCGACTGCGGGCCACGCTGAAGGCGGAACCCTCCTCAATGCCTTCGACAACGCGCTCCTGGCGGCCGGGATCGGCAACGTCAACCTGGTGAAGGTCTCGAGCATCCTGCCTCCCGAGGTCTCTGTGGTCGAGCTGCCCAAGATCAAGCCGGGGGCGATCATTCCCACGGCCTACGCCGCGATGACCAGCGACGTCCCCGGCGAGACGATCGCCGCCGCGGTGGGCTACGCCGTCCCCGACGACCCGGCCAAGAACGGCGTCATCATGGAGTTCCACGGCCGCTCCACCCGCGACGAGGCCCGGCAGGCCATCGAGGCCATGCTGGAGGAGGCCTTCCGCGTCCGGGGCGAGACCATCCGTGACATGAAGGTCTTCGCCGTCGAGCACACGGTGGAGCGCACCGGCTGCGCGCTGGCCGCCATCGCCCTGCTGGGCGAAGACGACCTGGCCTGACCGGCCTGCATCCAGCCCCAGGTCGCCCGTGCGTCCGGCGTCGCCTCCGTTCATCGCCGCCGATCGGCCGCCGGCGCGGGCGCGGGTTGCCGTCTTCGGTGTCCCCTTCGAGGGCCGGGTCAACCTCCGCAAGGGCGCCGACGGCGGGCCCCGGGACGTCCGCCTGGCCTCCGACTCGATCGAGACCTACTCGCCCGTCCTCGGCCGGGACCTCGAGGACCTTCCGCTGACCGACCTCGGGGACTGCGAGCTGCCCGGGGACGCACCGGCCCGTGAGCAGCTCGACGCCGCCCGGGCCGAGGTGGCCGCGTGGTGGCGGCCGGAGCTCCGGCCGTTCATGCTGGGCGGCGATCACACCGCCACCGTGTCCGTCATCGAGGTGCTGGCCCCGGCCTGGCCCGACCTCCGGGTGCTGCAGCTCGATGCGCACCCCGACACGCGGGAGGAGTTCCTGGGCGAGCGCTACAACTACGCCTCGGCGATGGCCCGGGTGATGGACGTCCTCGGCGAGGACCGGGTCTGGCAGGTCGGCATCCGCACCGGCTCGCGGGAGGAGTGGCAGCGGCGGCGCCCTCACGTCTTTCCCGCCCACGAGGTCCACCCGGTCGACGCCGTCCGGCGGATCCTGCCCGCCCTCGCCCCGCACCCGCTCTACGTCACCATCGACATCGACGTCCTCGACCCGTCGGAGGCCCCCGGCACCGGCTCGCCCGAGCCCGGCGGCCTCCGGGTGCCGGAGCTGCTCGAGATCGTCCGCCTGCTCGGCGGCTGCCGGGTGGTGGGCGGCGACCTGGTCGAGGTGGCGCACGCGTGGGACCCGAGCGGGCGGACGGGGATCGCCGCCTCGTGGGTGATCAGGGAGGCGCTGCTGACCTGGTGGGGCGATCTGCGGTGAGCCCGCAGTACGAGGCGCCGCGCCTCTACGAGATCGCCTTCGACATGAACCGCAAGGGCGAGGTGGACTTCCTCGCCCACTGCTTCCGCCGGTACGCGCGGCGTCCGGTCCGGCGCGTGCTCGACCTGGCCTGCGGCACCGGCCCCCACCTGGTCCGGCTGGCCGAGCGCGGCTACCGCCTGGTCGGCCTGGACCTCTCGCGGCGCAACATCGAGTACCTGCGCCGGCGCCTGGCGGCGCGCGGGCTCCAGGCGGAGCTCCGCGTGGGCGACATGACGCGCTTCCACCTGCGCGAGCCGGTGGATGCCGCGATCTGCATGCAGGACTCCCAGGGTCACCTGCTGACGAACGAGGCGCTGCTGGCCCACCTGCGCTGCGTGGCCCGGGCGCTCCGCCCCGGCGGAGTCTACGTGTTCGACCGGTACCTCGCCTCGTCGTGGACGAACCCGGCCCGGTCGTGGTCCTGGTCCCGGCGGCGCGGCAGCCTGATCGTCCGCGCCTCGTTCTCGGCCCTGCACGACGTCGACCCCGTCAGTCAGGTGTTCCGGGAGCGGCTCACCCTGGAGGCGGTCGAGAACGGCACCCGCCGGGTCTACCGGCAAACGCACCTGTCGCGGATGGTCTTTCCTCAGGAGCTCCGGGCCCTGGTCGCGCTGGCCGGCGGCTTCGACTTCGTCCAGTGGTTCTTCGGCTTCAAGCCCCACCAGGTGCTGGAGCGGTCCCGGCGCCCCCTCCTGATGGTCGTCGTCCTCCGCAAGCGCTGAGTCCTCCGGTACCCTGCCCCTCATGCCCGAGGGGGTGCTGAGGCTCAAGCGCGGCCGCGAGCGGGCCCGCACCCACCCCTGGATCTTCAAGGGCGACGTGGCCGACGTCTCGAGCACCGAACCCGGCGCCGCGGTCCGGGTCGTGGACTCGGCAGGGCAGTTCGTCGGCCGTGGCCTCTACAACCCGCGCCCCGCGCTCTGCTGCCGGCTCTACACCTGGCGGGACGAGCCGCTGGACGAGGCCTTCTTCGCCCGCCAGGTCCGGGCGGCGGTGGCCCGGCGCTCGCGCGGCGTGGCGCCCGCGGTGGCGCGCCTGGTGTGGAGCGAGGCCGACGGCCTGCCGGGCTTCGTCTGTGACCGCTACGGGCCGGTCCTGGTCGTGCAGTGGCTGACGCTCGCCACCGCCCAACGCCGGCGCTTGCTGGCCGACGCGCTCCGGGCGGCGCTGGGGCCGCTGCCGGTCTTTTCCGCCGACGAGCCCGGGCCGGCCGACCTCGAGGGCTTCGAGCCGGTGCGCGGCTGGCTCGACGAGGCCGGGCCGGAGCGGGTGGTGGTGGAGGAAGGACCGATCCGGCTGGCGGTGACGGTCGGCCAGGGCCAGAAGACGGGCCTCTACCTGGACCAGCGTGAGAACCGGCTGGCCGTCGCCACCCTGGCCCCGATCGCCGGCGACGTCCTCGACGCCTTCGCCTACACCGGGGCCTTCGCCTGCCAGGCGCTGGCGGCCGGCGCCGGCCGGGCGGTGTGCCTGGAGTCCTCGCCGGAGGCCATCGCGGGAGCACGGGAAAATTTCCGCCTCAACGGCGTCGAGGACCGGGCCGAGGTCGTGGCCGGTAATGCCTTCGACGAGCTGCGGCGCCTGGACCGCGAGGGCCAACGCTTCGCCCTCGTCGTGCTGGACCCGCCCCCCTTCACCCGGTCGCGCCACGCCGTCGAGGCGGCCGCCCGGGGGTACAAGGAGGTGAACCTGCGGGCGATGAGGCTGCTGGCCCCCGGCGGGACCCTGCTCACTTTCTCATGCTCGCACCACGTCTCGGCCGGCCTCTTCGAGGACATCGCCCGGGCGGCGGCCACCGACGTCGGCGTCCGCCTGCTGGTGTGCGAGCGGCTCACCCAGAGCAGCGACCATCCGGAGCTGCTCACGGTGCCGGAGACACGCTACCTCAAGGGCCTCCGCCTGCAGGCGATCTGAGGTTGGCGCCCTCGGGGCGCGGCGGCGGAATCGGACGGCGCCCTTACCAGGCGCGGGTTTCGCCGTGCCGCAGCAGCATGAGACGCCCCGGCTCGAGACCGCGGCGCCGCGCCTCGGCCTGGAGCCGCTCGGCCGGCTCCTCGATCGGCTCCTCGGCCAGGTCGAAGGTCCCCCAGTGGATCGGGACCAGCCGGCGGCCCTGGACGTCCTCCAGGGCCTGGACCGCCTCCTCGGGCGTGGTGTGACTGGGACGCATGATGACGGCCGGCAGGTAGGCGCCGATGGGGATCGCGGCCAGGTCGAAGGGCCCCAGGCGCACCCCGATCGCCCGGAAGCCGTCGAAGTAGGCCGTGTCCCCGGCGAAGTAGAGCCGGCGCGAGCCGGCGACCACCCAGCCGCTCCAGAGCCGCCGGTTGCGGTCCCAGAGCGTGCGGCCGGAAAAGTGCTGGGCCGGCACGCAGGTCACCCGCAGCGGGCCCACCATCCGCTCGTCCCACCAGTCCAGCTCCTCGACGTCGTGGATGCCGAGCCCGGCGAACCAGGCCTTGAGCCCGAGAGGCACGAGGAAGCGGGGGCGGTGGACGGCGGCCAGGCGGCGGACGGTCGCGACGTCCAGGTGGTCGTAGTGGTCATGGGAGATCAGCACCAGGTGGATCGGCGGCAGATCCTCGAAGCGCAGCCCGGGCGGCGTCACCCGCCGCGGGCCGGCCCAGGAAACCGGGCTGGCGCGATCGGACCACTGCGGGTCGGTCAGGACATTGACGCCATCGAGCTGCACCAGCAGCGTGCTGTGGCCGACCCAGGTCACCGTCGGCTCGCGTTGGTTGGCCCGCAGCGCGGCGCCGTCGTTCGGGACGCGTGGCAGGTCGGCCGTCCGCGGAGCGAGGGTGCTGGCCAGCACGCGGCGCACGAAGAAGCGGGTGCGGGTCCAGGCCGTGGGCGCCGGATGACCGGCGCTCGGGTTGGCGAAGCCGCGCTCGCGGTGGTGGGCGGGCTTGCCCGGCACCGGCCCGCCCACCCCCGCGCACCCCGCGACCACCACCAACCACACCACAAGCCAGGGGAGTATGAGGGGGGACCGCCGCGGGTCCCCCCTCATGATGGTCGATGCTCTGGCCGCACCCACCGACGATGAGCCTGCGCGCTGGAGGGGGGACCGCCGCGGGTCCCCCCTCATGACGGTCGAGGCCGGCCCCACCCGCCGAGCCGCTCAGCGCTTGCCGAGCGGCAGCTCGATGATGAAGGCGGCGCCGCCTTCCGGGCGGTTCTCACCCCACAGCCGGCCGGCATGCTCCGAGATGATGCCGTAGGAGACGCTGAGCCCGAGTCCACTGCCCTCGCCCGGCGGCTTGGTGGTGAAGAACGGGTCGAAGATCTTGGGCAGGTGTTCGGGCGGGATGCCAGGTCCGGTGTCGAGAACCTCGATCCGGGCGGCGCCGTCCACCGGCGCCACGCGGATCGTGAGCGCGCGCGGGCCGTCGTGCCGGGCCATCGCCTGGTGCGCGTTCTGGACGAGGTTCAGGAGCACCTGCTGGATCTGATTCTCGTCGGCGTACACCGGCGGGCAGGGACTGAACTCGGTCTCGACCCGGATGCCGTCCTGCTGGAGCTGGTAGGCCTTGAGCTGCAGCACGCGGCGGATCTGGTCGGGCAGCGAGCAGGCCCGACGCTCCGGGGTGTAGTGCCGGGCGAAGGTCAGGAGGTTCTGGACGATGCGGGCGGCCCGCGACGTCTCCTCGGCGATGATCGTGAGCCGCTCGCGGGCCCCGGCCGGCAGCTGACGGTCGGCGAGCAGCAGGTGGGCCTGCCCCAGGATGGTCGTCAGCGGATTGTTGATCTCGTGGGCCACCCCGGAAGCGAGCTCGCCCACCGCCGACAGCTTCTCGGCCCGGATGAGCTGGGCCTGCGTGCGCCTGAGCTCGTCGAGCTGGCGCTGCACCTCGGAGTAGAGCCGGGCGTTGTCGAGCGCGATCCCGATCTGGTCGGCGGTGGCCTCGAGCAGCGCCACGTCAAGGTCCGTGAACCGGTCGGGAGTGCGGCGGCCGAGGGAGAGCGTTCCCAGGATGCGCTCCCGGGCCCGGATAGGCACGCACACGAACCCGCGGATCGCATCGCTCCGCACGGCGTTCCGGGCCGGCGAGAAGAGGTCGGGCTCCGCCGCGACGTTGTCCAGGCGGACGCTCCGGCCGGTGGCGGCCACCTTGCCGATCAGGCCCTGGCCGACCGGGAGCGTCTCGTTGACCTGGCGCAGGCGCTCGGACATGCCCCGCTCGCCGCGCAGCTGGAGGCGGGCGCCGTCGGCGGCGATCAGATGCAGGCTGGCGATCTCGTGCCCGGTGACGTGGGTGAGGGCCTCGACCGCCGTGCGGAGGACCTCGTCCACGTCCAGGCTGCGGCTCACCGTCTCGGCGACGGTGTGGAGGATGCGAAGGTGCTTGTCCATCGCCGGGCGGTCAGGCGGGCCGCGGCGCCCTCCGGGCCTCCTCCACCGCGCGCTCGAGCGCGCTTCGCGTGCTCGCCGTCAGGTCGCCGAGCTGGCCGGCGATTTCCAGGAGCAGCTGGATCCGGTCCAGCCACGCCGCCGGTCGGCCCTCACCCGCCGCGTGCGCCGCCTCGAGGACCGCTTCCTCCAGCCGGGCTCCCGTCGAGGCTCGAGCCGCCGCCGGCATCTCGCGCACCGCCTGGAACACCTGGACGGCGAGGCGCCGCCACGGGTCGGCGGCGTCCGCCCCAGGGCCGTCCGGCGCCGTCACGGTCTGGACCAGCGCGGCCGCCACCACCCGGTCCAGGTACCGGAAGTCGAACGGCTTGGACACGTAGTCGAAGGCCCCGATGCTCAGCATCGACCGGGCCAGCGCCACGTCCTCGTTGGCGGTGATCATGATCACCGGGAGCTGGCCGTCGACCTCGCGGAGCCGCTTGAGCACCTCCACCCCGTCCAGGCCCGGCATGCGGACGTCGAGGAGCACCAGGTCGGGACGCCGGCTCCGGACGAGATCCAGGGCCTCGGCTCCGGTGCCCGCGGTCTCGACCTGATAGCCGTGACTGGAGAAGTACTCGCCCAGCACATCGCGCACCGGCTCCTCGTCGTCGACGATCAGCAGGCGACCCAGCGACGTGACCGCGCTCATGGCGAGGGCTCCGGATCGGGCAGCGACAGCACGAACTCGGCGCCGGGGCCGCCGGCGGCCGCCAGGTGAACGGAGCCGCCGTGAGCGGCGGCGATCCCCCGGACGAGGGCCAGCCCGAGTCCAGGCGCCGACCGCTTGGTGGAGAAGAACGGATCGAAGATGCGCGGGGCGTCCTCGACCGGCACGCCGGCGCCGGTGTCGGAGACGGTGATGCGCACCACCCCCGGGCCGCGGCGGACCGTGACGCGTACGACACCACCGGCCGGCATCGCCTCCACCGCGTTGCCCACCAGGTGCGCGAGGGCCACGGCGAGCTGGTCGCCGTCAGCGCTGACCGTCCCGGCGTCGGGTGCGACGTCGACCTCGGCGGTGAGCGCGCCGCCGGGCGCCATGCGCTCCTGCAGGTCGGCCAGCACCGCGTCGATCGTCCGCCGCAGGTCGACGGCGGTCCGCCGGGGCGTGCGCGGGCGGGCGAATGCCGCGAAGGTCTCGAGCACGCGCGAGGCCCGCAGCGCCTGCTCCTGCACCGTCCCCAGGGTCTCGCGGATCCGCTCGGGCGGCAGGGGGCGACCGCTCTGGAGCGCCAGATCGAGGAGCTGCACGCGGGCCAGGATCACCGCCAGCGGGCTGCGCAGCTCGTGGGTCACCCCGGCCGCCAGCCGGGCCAGGAACGGGCCCAAGATGGCGGCTTCCCCGCCGGCGGGAGGGTTGCCGGCGGCGGCCTCGACGTGCATGAAAGTATTCTAGCCGGGAGCCCCCTGCCGGCCGACTAACTCGTAGACGAGCTGGAGGGCCTGGTCCAGACGGCCGGTGTCCCGGGCGCCGGCCTGGGCCAGCTCGGGACGCCCGCCGCCGCTGCCGCCGGCGGCGCGGGCCACCTCCTGGATCAACCGGCCGGCGTGGAAGCGGCCGGCCAGGTCCCGGGTCACGGCCGCGACCAGGTTGACCTTGCCGTCCGCCACGCCGCCGACACAGACCACCCCCGAGCCCAGGCGGTCACGCAGGCGATCCACGGCCGCGCGAAGACCGTCGGCGTCCAGGCCGTCCAGGCGGCCGACCACGACGGCCACGCCGTTGACCTGGCGGGCGCCGGCCAGCAGGTCGTCGGCCCGGGCCCGGGCCAGGCGCGCCTCGAGCTCGGCCAGCTGCTTTTCCAGCGCCCGCTGCTCGTCGAGGAGCTTGCGCAGGCGCTGCGGCACGTCGGCCGGGGCGATCTTGAGGATCTCGGCCGCCTCGCGCAGGGCGCGCTCCTGCCGGGCGATGGTGGCCAGCGCCGCCGGGCCGGCCACCGCCTCCACCCGCCGAACGCCCGAGGCCACCGCGCCTTCGGAGGCGATCTTCAGGATGCCGATCTGGCCGGTCTGATCGAGATGGGTCCCGCCGCACAGCTCGGTGGAGAAGTCGCCGATCCGGATCACGCGCACCCGCTGCCCGTACTTCTCGCCGAACAGCGCCAGGGCCCCCATCCGCAGCGCCTCGTCCAGGTCCATCTCGAGCCGGGTGACGGCGATGTTGGCCTGAACCTGCTCGTTGACGAGGTCCTCGATCTGCTCGAGCTCCCGGTCCTTGACCTGGCTGCCATGGGCGAAGTCGAAGCGGAGGTGGTCGGGCGCGACGAGCGAGCCGGCCTGGATCACGTGGGGCCCCAGCACCTTGCGCAGCGCGGCATGCAGGAGGTGGGTGCCCGTGTGGTGCTGGCGCAGGCCCTGGCGCCGCGGTGTCTCCACCTGGACCGCCACGTCCTCGCCCTCGCGGAAGCCGCCGCTGCGGACCCGCACGCGGTGGACGATGAGCTGGGGACCGCGGTAGTAGGTGTCCAGGATCTCGCCGCGACCGGCGCGGCCCACGAGGCTTCCGGTGTCGCCCACCTGGCCCCCGGATTCCGGGTAGGCCGGCGTGCGGTCCAGGATCACCTCCACCTCGTCGCCCTCGACCGCCTCCCGCACCCGGCGAAGCCCGCCGGGCCGGACGTCGATCATGGCCAGGATGCGGCCGGGCGCGGTGAGCGTCTCGTAGCCCACGAACTCGACCGAGGTCACCTCCGCCGCCAGCCGCTGGTAGAGGTCGGCGACGTGGGTCTCGTCGCTCCGGAAGGCGGCGCTGGCGCGCGCGCGCTCGCGCTGGGCCTCCATCGCCTCCTCCCAGGCCGCCTCGGTCTCGGCGGTGATGCGCCAGCCGGCGTCGGTCAGGACCTCTTCGGCCAGGTCGCGCGGGAACCCGTAGGTGTCGTAGAGCGTGAACAGAAAGCGCCCGTCCACCGCCCGGCCCTGACCCTGGCGCCCGTGGGCGGCGAAGAATTCCTCGATCCGGCGCATGCCGCTCTCGAGCGTCTCGGCGAAGCGCTCCTCCTCGTGGCGCACCACGTCCTGCACGCGCGTCTGCTCGGCGGCGAGCTCGGGGTAGGCGTGACCCATGAGCGAGGTCACCCATTCCACCGACCGCCAGAGGAAGGGCTCGGTCAGGCCCAGGCGCCGGCCGTGACGCATCGCCCGGCGCATGATCCGGCGCAGCACGTAGCCCCGCCACTCGTTGGACGGCGTCACCCCGTCGGCGATGAGGAACGTGGTCGCCCGCGCGTGGTCGGCGACGACGCGCATCGACACGTCGTCCTCGGCGTCCCGGCCGTAGGGCCGGCCGGTCAGGTCGACGAGGCGGCCGATCAGCGGCGCCAGCAGGTCGGTGTCGAAGTTCGAGGTCTTGCCCTGGAGCACCGCGGCCGCGCGCTCCAGCCCCATGCCGGTGTCGATGGACGGCCGGGGCAGCGGGGTCAGCACGCCGGCGGCGTCCCGGTTGAACTGCATGAACACCAGGTTCCAGATCTCGAGCCACCGGTCGCACTCGCAGGCCGGGCCCAGACACCGCCGGCCGCCGGCCTCCTCAGCGCACGGCAGGTGGTCACCCTGGTGGAAGTGCACTTCCGAGCACGGCCCGCAGGGGCCGGTGTCGCCCATGGCCCAGAAGTTGTCCTTCTCGCCCAGGCGCAGGATCCGCTCGTCGCCGAAGCCGGCGACCTTCTTCCACAGGCCGAAGGCCTCGTCGTCGTCGGTGTAGACGGTGGCGGCCAGGCGCCCGGCCGGCAGGCCCAGGTCCCGGGTGAGGAACTCCCAAGCGAAGGCGATGGCGTCGGCCTTGAAGTAGTCGCCGAAGGAGAAGTTGCCGAGCATCTCGAAGAACGTGTGGTGGCGGGCGGTCCGCCCCACGTTCTCGAGGTCGTTGTGCTTGCCGCCGGCTCGCACGCACTTCTGGCAGGAGGTGGCGCGGGTGTAGGGGCGCCGCTCCTCGCCCAGGAAGACGCTCTTGAACTGCACCATGCCGGCGTTGGTGAAGAGCAGCGTCGGGTCGTCGCCGGGCACGAGTGACGAGGATCGCACCCGGGTGTGGCCCTGGCGCTCGAAGTAGCCGAGGAACGCCTCGCGCAGCCGGTCGCCGGTCATGGGACGCTCATTGTACCTGCGCGCGCGGCCCTCCGTCCCCCCGTGGGCGCCGGCTCCAGGCCTCACCGCCGGGCTCGTCCGCGACGGCGCCGACCACTTCCCGGACGACCTGCTCGACGACTCCCGGGCTGAAGCCGCGGCGCCGCAGCACGTCGCGCAGCCGAGGCGCCACGCGGTCGGGGCGGTCGCGGTGCAAGGCCGCCAGGCGCCGCCGGGCCAGGCTCCGGGCCTGCTCCAGCGCGCCGGCGGCG
>DATLZL010000462.1:0-2295 GCA_035574035.1 Binatia bacterium
GGCCGCTCCGGCGGTGGAAGAGGTGGCCGCCGGCCTGCGGCACTACGGCAACTTCCTGTTCCTCGGTCGGGGTGTGCAGTACCCGGTCGCGCTGGAGGGGGCGCTCAAGCTCAAGGAGCTGTCCTACCTGCACGCCGGGCCGTCCGGTCTCGAGCGCCGGGTCGGCGGCTCATTCCACCGTCACGCTCTTGGCCAGGTTCCGCGGCTGGTCGATGTCGCAGCCGCGCAGACGCGCGACGTGGTAGGCCAAGAGCTGGAGCGGGATGACGCTGACCAGCGGGCCCAGCAGCTCGGCCGTGCCCGGGACGGTCAGCACGGCCTCGGCCACCCGCTCGACGTCGCGGTCGCCCTCGTGGGCGACGGCGATGACCCGGCCCTCCCGGGCTCGCACCTCCTCCAGGTTCGAGAGCATCCGGTGGTAGGAGGCGTCGCGCGGCGCCAGGGCCACCACCGGCAGGCCGGCGTCGATGAGCGCGATGGGCCCGTGCTTCATCTCGCCGGCCGCGTAGCCCTCGGCGTGCAGGTAGGACAGCTCCTTGAGCTTGAGCGCCCCCTCCAGCGCCACCGGGTACTGCACGCCGCGCCCGAGGAACAGGAAGTTGCCGTAGTGCTGCAGGCCGGCGGCCACCTCTTCCACCGCCGGAGCGGCCGCCAGCGCCCGCTCCATGAGCTCCGGCATCTCCAGCAGCTCCTCGAGCCGCTTGCGGGCGTCGATGGCGCTGAGCGCGTCCAGCGCGCGCCCGAGGGCGACGGCCAGCAGGTAGCAGACGGTCACGGTGGCGGTGAACGTCTTGGTCGAGGCCACGCCGATCTCGGGCCCGGCGTGGGTGTACAGCGTGCCGGTGGTCTCACGGGCCAGGGCGGAGCCGACCACGTTGGTGATGCCGACCACCGGGCTCGGGTAGCGCGGCGTCGGCTTGATCGCGCCCAGGGTGTCGGCGGTCTCTCCCGACTGGGAGACGGCGACGATCAGCGTGTCCGGCCCGAGCACGAGCTCGCGGTAGCGGAACTCGGAGGCGAGGTCCACTTCCGCCGGCAGCCCGGTGAGGCGCTCGATCATCGAGCGGCCGACCAGGGCGGCGTGGTACGAGGTGCCGCAGGCTACCAGCACGACCCGCCGCAGACGCCGGACAGTGCGGGCGTCGAGGTTGGCCTCGCGGAGCAGCGCGCCGTTCAGGGTCTCGGCCAGCCGTCCCCGGAAGGTGTCGGCCACGGCCCGGGGCTGCTCGTGGATCTCCTTCAGCATGAAGTGGGGGTAGCCGCCCTTCTGGGCCATGGCGGCGTCCCACGGCACACGGGTGACCGGCCGGACGACCGGGCGACCGTCGAGGCCGGTGATCAGCACGCCGTCCCGGCGGATGACCGCGATCTCGTCCTCGCCCAGGACGATGACGTCTCGGGTGTGGGGGAGGATGGCCGGGATGTCGGACGCGAGGTGCGCCCCGCCGGCGCCGAGGCCCACCACCGCCGCGCCGGCGCCGTGCCGGGCGGCGATCAGGCGGTCGGGGACGTCGGCGGCAAGCACTGCCACCGCGTAGGTGCCCTGCAGTTCGCCGAGCGCGGAGCGCACCGCGTCGACCAGATCGGATCCGCGGCTGCGGTAAGCCTCTAGCAGGTGGGCGATGACCTCGGTGTCGGTCTCGGAGGTGAACCGGTGCCCCTCGGCGATCAGCCGCTCCTTGAGGGCGGCGTGGTTCTCCACAATCCCGTTGTGGACGACGGCGACCGTGCCCGTGCAGTCGGTGTGCGGGTGGGCGTTGGCCTCGCTCGGGCGGCCGTGGGTGGCCCAGCGCGTGTGGCCGAGTCCGAGCGCGCCGGACACCGGGTCGGCGGCCAGCCGGGCCTCGAGGTTGGCGATCTTGCCGAGCGCGCGGCGGATCTGCAGGCCCCGTCCGTCGAGCACGACCAGGCCGGCCGAGTCGTAGCCGCGGTACTCGAGGCGGCGCAGGCCGTCCAGGATCACCGGAGCCGCCTCCCGGCTTCCGACGTAGCCCACGATGCCGCACATGCCGGTCGCTCCTCCTCTCAGGCCGTCGCCCGGTACAGGGCCAGCTTCAGCGCGAACGTGGGGAGGTCCGCCTCCCACGGCCCGCCCCGCCGGAGTTCCCAGGGCGAAGTGGCGGCGCTGTTCGTTCCGAAACGGGTGGTAAGTGCGCAGGCGAAGCCGGCGTCCCGCACCATCTGGACGACAGCGTCGGTGTAGTCCTCGGGCCGGCCGTTGGGATAGGCGAACGCCTGCGGCGCCCGGCCCAGGGCCGACTCGATCATCCGTCGGGACCCCGAGATCTCGGTCCA
>DATLZL010000463.1:0-2003 GCA_035574035.1 Binatia bacterium
GCCCGACGTGGCCCGCAACCTCTCCCGGTGGGTCGACGGAGTGACGGCCCGGGTGCACGCGCACGCGACGGTGGAGACGCTGGCCCGCCACGCCACGGTGCCGGTGATCAACGGCTTGTCGGACTTCGAGCACCCCTGCCAGGCCCTGGCCGACTACTTCACGCTGTGGGAGCGCGGGCTGGACCTCGCCACGCTGCGCCTGGCCTGGGTCGGGGACGGCAACAACGTCTGCCACTCGCTGATCCTGCTGGGGGCGCTGTTGGGGACGACGGTGGTCGTCGCCACGCCGCCCGGCTACGAGCCCGACGCGCGGGTGGTGGCGACGGCCCGCAAGCTGGGCGGCCGGATGCTGCTGACCACGGAGCCCCAGGAGGCGGCCGCCGGCAGCGACGTCATCTACACCGACGTCTGGACCAGCATGGGCCAGGAGGCCGAGCGGGAGCGGCGCCGCGAGGCCTTCGCCCGGTACCAGGTGAACGAGCGTCTGGTGGAACTGGCCAACCCGGCCGCGCTCGTGATGCACTGCCTGCCCGCCCACCGCGGCGAGGAGATCACCGACGCCGTCCTCGACGGGCCGCAGAGCATCGTGCTCGACCAGGCCGAGAACCGGCTCCACGCCCAGAAGGCCGTGATCCTGGACCTGCTCGGAGGCTCGCTCGACGATGTCTGACCCCAAGCGCGTCGTCCTGGCTTACTCCGGAGGGCTCGACACCTCCGTGATCCTGCGCTGGCTGATCGAGCGCTACCGATGCGAGGTGATCGCCTTCTGCGCCGACCTGGGGCAGGGGGAGGAGCTGGTGCCGATCCGCGACAAGGCGCTGCGGACCGGCGCGTCCGCCGTGCACATCGTGGACCTCCGGGAGTCCTTCGTCCGGGACTTCGTCTTCCCCATGCTGCGGGCCGGCGCCGTGTACGAGGGCGGCTACCTGCTGGGAACCTCGATCGCCCGGCCCCTGATCGCCCGGGCCCAGGTCGAGATCGCCCTGCGGGAGGGCGCCGACGCGGTGGCCCACGGCGCCACCGGCAAGGGCAACGACCAGGTCCGGTTCGAGCTCACCTACGCCGCCCTGGCCCCGCACCTGCGCGTGATCGCCCCGTGGCGGGAGTGGGAGCTGACCTCGCGCTCGGCCCTGCTGGAGTTCGCGCGGCGGCACGACATCCCGGTCCCGGTCACCGCCGAGCGGCCCTACTCCACCGACCGCAACCTGTTCCACATCTCCTACGAGGGCGGGATCCTGGAGGACCCGTGGGCGGCGCCGCCCGAGAAGATGTTCCTGCTGACGAACTCGCCCGAGGAAGCCCCGGACGTCCCGGTGGAGATCACGGTCGACTTCGAGGCCGGCGACCCGGTGGCCGTGGACGGCGAGCGGCTCGGTCCCGTCCGCCTGCTGGAGCGGCTCAACCGGCTGGGCGGCGAGCACGGCGTCGGCCGCGTGGACCTGGTGGAGAACCGGTACGTGGGCATGAAGTCCCGCGGGGTCTACGAGACGCCGGGCGGCACGATCCTGCACGCCGCCCGGCGGGCGGTGGAGTCGCTCACGCTCGACCGCGAGGTGATGCACCTGCGCGACTCGCTGGTGCCCCGCTACGCCGAGATGGTGTACTACGGCTACTGGTTCACCCCGGAGCGCGAGGCGCTCCAGGCCCTGATGGACGAGTGCGCCCGCGACGTCACCGGCACCGCCCGCCTGCGGCTCTACAAGGGCACGGTGACGGTGCTGGGCCGGCGCTCGCCCCGCTCGCTCTACCGGCCGGACTTCGCCACCTTCGAGAGCGACGCCGTGTACCGGCAGCGCGACGCCGAGGGGTTCATCGCCCTGAACGCGCTGCGCCTGCGCATCCGCGCCCTGCGCGACGCGCGCTCGCGACCCTGAGCGGCGTGCGGGTCGACGTCGCCGTCACGCCGCAGGCGCTGGACGGCGGCCTCTCGGACCGAACCGCCCTCGTGGTCGACGTGCTGCGGGCCAGCACGACGATCATCGCCGCGCTGGCCGCCGGGGCGA
>DATLZL010000464.1:0-8937 GCA_035574035.1 Binatia bacterium
GGGCGATCGCCCGCAGGCCCGACTCGAGCGCGGCCCGGGGCCCCGGCGCGGGCGGGCGGCCCAGCAGCGCCGCGCGCTGCGTGGCGACCAACCGCATCCGGGTCTCGATCTCCTCGCGCAGCTGCCCCTCCTCCCCCAGGACCACGAAGCGCTTGATAACGCTCTCCAGTTCCTGGACGTTGCCCGGCCAGGGGTACTCGACCAGTATCCGTCGGGTGTCCGCTCCGAGGTCGGGGACACGCCGGCCGAAGCGGGCCTGAAACGTGGCCAGGAAGTGGTCGAGCAGGACGGGAATGTCGTCTGGACGGTCGCGGAGCGCCGGCACGTGGATCCGCACGGGGAAGGCGTCGTAGAGGTCCCGCCGGAGGGTCCCCTCTTGGAGCAGCGCCCGGGGATCCTGGCTCGTTGTCGCGATGACACGGACGTCGACGGCGAAGGTCCCGCGACCGCCGACCCGGTAGGCCCTCCCCTCGGCCAGCGTGTGGGCCAGACGCGCCTGCAGACCGGGCGGCGCCTCCCCGATCTCGCTGATGACCAGCGTGCCGCCGAGGGCGGCCTCGAGCCGACCCGATCGGTCGGGCGAGGCCTCGTCCCCGAACAGCTCGCGCTCCAGCATGTCCGCCGGGAGGGCCGCGCAGTTTAGGCGGTCGAAGGGCCGGCGGGCCCGGGGAGATCGGTCGTGGATGAGCCGGGCCACGCGCTGCTTGCCCACCCCCACCTCGCCGGTCAGGAGCACCGGCACCTGGAGGGCGGCCGCCTCGTCAGCCTGCCGCTCCACCCGAACCATGGCCTCGCTGGCCATGGGTGCCCAGCCGCCGTCGGCGATCGTCTCCGGGGTCCCGGCCGTGGCCGGCGCGGCCTGGATCGCCTGGACCAGCGCCGACGGCGTGCCGGGCACGACGTCCTCGGCGCCCGCCTTGACGAGGGCCACCACGTCCGCCACCGCCGGGGCGTCGGCCGCCACGATGACCCGCAGGCCGGGGCAGGCCCGGACCAGGGCGCTCACGACGGCGACGCAGGACGGGCCGAAGGTGGCCCAGGAGACCACGGCGGCCCGCGCGCCGGGGACGCGCTCGGCGGCGGCGGCGGCCGTGCTCACGGCCACCGGCGTGAACCCGCGCTCGCCCAGCGCGCCTGCCAGGGAGCCGTTCGGCTTGTCGACCACGACGACCAGGCCGCCGGCGTCAGCCATCGGCGAACTTCCTTGACGCGCGGCGGCGGCGATCGAAATAATCACCGCGGACCGTGAGATGCGCATCCTGGTGATCGACGACCAGCCGGCAGTGGCGGCCGTGATCGCGGACGGGCTGCTGGAGGCCGGCCATCAGGTGATGATCGCCATCGGCGGGCTGGAAGGCCTCGAGGTGCTCGACAAGAGGAGGCCGGACGCCGTCTTCCTCGACCTTGCCATGCCGGACCTGGACGGCGTCGAGGTCCTGCGGCGGATCCGGGCGCGCGACCCCGACCTGCCGGTCGTGGTCATCTCCGGGTGGGGCAGCGAGGAGGCCATCGCCAGCGCCCGGGCTCTGGGGGTCACCGAAGTGTTGCGCAAGCCCGAGGCCGTCAAGAACCTGGCGAGCGCCCTCAGCGGCTTCCCTCGCGCCCGCTGACTCCGGGCAGGAGGGGGGCCGGGGCGCCGCCGGCCTCGATCGCCCCGATGGTCGGCGGGAAGGCGCGCGGCCGGCCGAAGTAGTCCGTTTCCGGAATCCACTCTCCGACGCCGGCGAAGCCGAGCGCCTGCAGCGGGGAGACGACCAGGGGGCTGAGGTCCAGCGCGGCCGGGTCGGCGAAGCAGGGGCTGAGCGAGCAATCCACGTTGCCGAGCATCACCAGGCCGGGCCGCGGCGCGGGCAGGGTGGGTGCGCCGCCGCGGACGTGGATGGCGTTGTTCACCAGGCGGGCATCGATCACAGTTCCGGCCGCGCTCACCCCTGCCTGGCGGTTGTCGAAGACGGTGTTGTGGGCCATGACGATGCCGCGCAGCAGGCCCCGCCCGCCGTAGTCCTGCAGGGCGATCCCGGCCTCGGCGTTGCGCAGCGCGATGTTGTTCCGGACCAGCGCCGGACCGCCTCCCACGACGATGCCCGATGACCGGCGGGAGCCGGCGGTGAGGTTGCCCTCCACGAGGGTGCTCCGCAGGGGATCGCGGTCGCCGTACACCATGATGCCCGGGCCCTTGGTGTCCAGGACGGTGTTGCGGCGGATCACGGCCTGGGTGTTGAGCTTCACCTGGATGCCGTACCCGACCTCGCCTTCGGCGGCGTCGACGTGCTCGATGTGGTTGTCCTCCACCAGGATCCGGCTCAGCATGCAGGAGCCGTCGTGGCAGCCGAAGTACATGGCGGTCGAGCCCGAGTCGCGGATGACGTTGCCGCGCACGGTGAGCCCCGTGATGGACCCCGAGTTCGCGACGACCGCGATGCCGCCGATCCGGCTGAACCGGCAGCCTTCCACCCGAACCCCGTCGGCCAGGTGGACGCGGACGGCATCCACGTCGGCGCGCGTGGGCCCGAAGTGCAGGTCCCGAAGCACCACGTGGTCGGCGTGGATGTCCAGCAGGTTGCCGGCCCGGTCGGCGTACGAAAGCCGCGGGGGAGCGGCGGGATCCTGGGCCCTGATGACGAGCGGGCGAGCGGCGGTGCCCCCGCGCCGGACCGTGCAGCGCCCGTGGTAGTCGCCCGGACGGAGGACCAGTTCCTCGCCCGGCGGGAGCTGGTGGAGCGCGCGGCACCAGTCGCCGCCGGGGCCGATCTCCAGCGCGTGGCTGGTGGTGGCGAGGGTCAGCGACAGCGGGAGCAGCCACGCGCCAGCGCGGGACGCCACGGTCCGGCAGTATGCCGCGTCCGGGGGACGCGGTTCAAGACTCGAAACGTCCGGGGGTCAGGAGGCGGTCAGTGACGTCGAGCGCTCGCCGGTCTCCGGCAGACCGCGCCACACGGTCCGCTGGACGTACCAGCGCTTGTACTCGTCCACGACCCGGGCGATGACCTCCGGCCGCCGGATGTTGTCCCAGGCGATGCCCTGGGTCGTGAAGTACCGGCGACCGCCGTCGTCGTTGTAGACGAGGAAGACGAGGCGCGGCAGCAGCTGGGCCTGCTCGCGGTACCGATCCCGCTCGACCGCGACCTCGAACCCGTCATCCATCCGGAGGGTAAGCGCCCAGGTGGTGTCCCGGCCGTAGATCTGGCCGCCCACCCCGTGGCGGGTCATCTCGCCCAGGAACTCCTCGAACGCGGGGTAGACCTCTTCGCGCAGCGTCCGCGCCAGCAGCCGCCCGTACTCCTCGCGCGCCTGCTCGATCGGCGTCTCGGTACGCCGCATGACCTCGAGGAACAAGCGGAGCTCCTCCTTCCAGGAGAGACTGGGTGCTTTTCCGCTGGGCTCCGACATTTCGGGATCGAGCACGCGCGCACGGGGGCAGCAATCGGCGTGCCCTTCCCCCCCCCTCGAGGCCATGCCTGCGGCTATGTGCCTGGAAACCCGACGGCTTTCCGGTCCGGCCGAGGGGGTCGGGATACCGACGAGCGGACTCCGGAGGGACGCCGGCAGGGCCAGGTGTAAAGTTCGCCGCCTGATCGTCTCGGCTCATCCACGCTGGGCGCAGTCCGTAGTGCGTTTTGGCTACCTGGACCCCGTGGATAGGTTTCAGGCGTCCGTAACCGGGCTGTAACGCTCGAAGCGCCTTGCGTCGCGCCTACTTCGCGGTGCTCATCGCTCCTCTCGAGCGACCGGACCGTCACCCGGCCTTACAGTGCCGCGTGCCCGCCGGCCTTGTGCTACCCCTTCAGCCTGACGATCGCGTAACCGAGCGCGGACATGTCGAGCCGCCTCCGACGCCGGTCGCTGCGTCGTCGGTCCACGGGGACCGGTTGGCGGTCGCAGCGCCGCTCGCCGCGGCGCCGGTCGACGAGCACCTCGACGTCGGGGACCGACGCCCACCGGCGGCGAAGGTACTCGTACAGCGACCGCTCGCGCGGGTGCACGACGATCAGCGTCCGGGTGCGTACCACGGTCGCCACCGGCCCCTCTTGCAGCTCGGCGATCAGCTCGGCGTGGTGCCGGGGACAGATGCCATGCGTTTCGCCGGGGTCGTCGAGCGGCTCGCGGTCACCCAGGAAGCCCACGAGCCCCTCCCGCCGGCACCAGGCGCAGAACGCTTTCACGGCGACGGCATCCGTGGCACGGAGGTCACAGCAACGTAGCAAGCGGGGTGCCGTACGAGGCTCCAGAAAAAGCGCCGGGTCCCCGCGGGGTTGGCAGCAGGGGCATGCCGCGCCGCCCGGGCCTGGAAACCCGGCCGACAGGCCTCCGGTCGGGTCAGCGACGCTCGAGCCGCAGCTGCCGGGCGTGGTGGTCCACCGTGAACACGAACCGCCCGAGGACGTCCATGCCCAGCACGCCGTCGAGCAGCCGGGCGCCCGGCGCCACCGGGTAGACGCCCACCTCGACGTTCTCCAACACGTAGTCTCCGACCTGCAGGCGCCGGAGCCTGAGGAACGGGACCTCGATCCTCCCCCCGCCGGCGACGACGACGGGGCGGCGCGGCGCATCGACGGGCACGGCGAGGCCGGCCCGTCGCGCGCTTTCCGGGCTCAGGATGGTCCGCTGGGCGCCGGTGTCGAGGAGAAGCGTCACGCCCTGGGTGTCGTTGAGGGTGGCCGGCACGAGGATCGCGTTGTTCAGGACCTGGATCGGGACGGCCGTCCTGGCCGGGACCGACCGCTCGGGCGGCGGCGGGGTGAGGGCGGCGATCTCGGTCGCCCCGGCGCCGGCCGGCAGCCGGATCCCGAGCGTCAGCCTCACGGGACGGCCGCCCTCGTCGGTCCCGCTCAGCTCGAGCGTGAGGGGCACGTGGCTGGCCGGGTCGGCGCAGTCCACCTCCCGGGGGCAGGTCAGGGCCGCGGCCGAGAACGGCTGGCGGAACTCACCGCGCGCCGGCAGGGCCCACGCCACCTCGCGGGACTCCGCCGCCGAGCCCGGGGTCCGGTAGGCGAGCCGGGTGAACCGGACGCCGATGCCGACGGTCTCGCGGAGCACGAGCGTGAAGTTGTAGCGGCCGTCGGGGTCGCGGCGGAAGTCGGTCGCCTCCCAGCTGACCGCACCGGCCACCCCTTCGGTCGCTGGTCGGCCGGTCGCACAGCCGGCCAGCGCCCCCAGCCCGACCGCCGTGGCGAGGACAAGCGCGCGCGCTCGGGACACGTCCGGAGCCTAGGCCGCTCTCTCGTCGGCTGTCAAACGTGCTCGGCTGCGCCCGACGCGTTCACCGGAGCCCTGGCCGTTGGATGCTCCCGTATACTGGGCGGCGTACGCCGGGGTAGCTCAGTGGCAGAGCAGTCGATTCGTAATCGACAGGTCGCGGGTTCAAATCCCGCCCCCGGCTCCATCCTGACTTGCGCCCGTCGAGGTCGCCGGCCCGCCGGCCAGGCTTCCCGGCCCCCCGGTGTCGGCGCCCTTTACGAATGCTCGGGCGGCCGGGCCGGTCAGGCCCGTAATTGGGCGTGGCGCAACGCATCCCGAGCCTGGTATGCCGCCTGCAAGCAATCGGCAAGAAGCTCGACTGGGGAGAGTGACCATGCGAATGTTCGTCCCTGCGGCGGCCCTGCTTGTCCTGCTCCTGAGCGCCGCTCCGGCTCCGGCGACGGTAATCTTCACGGCATCGGGCCCCGGTGCCGACGGGGCCTCGCTCAGCGCGTCGGCTGCCTTCACGATCTCCGGTAACACCCTCACCGTCCTGCTCAGCAACATCGCGACCAGCGACAACACCAGCTCCGGCCAGGACGTTCCCGGCAACCTGCTGACCGGGATCCTCTTCGACCTGCCGGACTCGATCAGCCTGGCGCCGCAGTCGGCGCTCATTCCAGCCGGATCCTTCATCGTCCAGGCCAGCGAATGCAACCCCGGGCCGTGTAGCTCCTCGACCACGAACGTCGGAGGAGAGTTCATCTACGGCACGTCGGCTGCATTCGGGACCGGAGCGCCGTCGGGGCCAGACCGCGGCATTGCCAGCGCCGGCTACATCGGGGGTCCGGCGGGCAACTTCTGCGCCTCGGGTTGTCCCAACCTGGACAACCCGGCCGCACCCAACGGGATGAACTTCGGGATCATCTCGCTCGACCCGAGCTTCAACCCGAACGGTGGCCTGGACGACGAGCCCGTCATCAAGAACAGCGTCCAGTTCCAGCTGCTCATCTCCGGCGGCACGCTGACCGAGGACCAGATCAGCCACGTGATCTTCCAGTACGGGACGGGCTTCAACGAGCCGCGGCTCGTCTGCTGCGACCGTCCGCCCACGGAGCGCGTGCCCGGACCGGCGACGGCGGTCCTCCTGGGTTCCGCGCTGCTGGTGGTCGGCGCTGTCCGCCGGATCAACCGTCGGGGGCAAGCCGGCTAGTTCCTGGCCCGGCGCGGACACGGGCGGCAGCGGCCTGGTGCCGGGCTGGCGGCCGGCGTCAACGGAGTGACGTCTCCCCGCTGACCGTCGCCCGTATCCATCCGTCGGTTCGACCGTTCCCCGGGCCGGTCCACCCGTTGCATCACCTCGCTCCCGAAAGTTCGCCGGGATTCTCTTCGAACAGGGCAAACCCGCGGTGACGCGGGGACGCAAAGCCACGGGTCAGCGAGCGCTGACGGCCGGGTTGCCGAAGAGAAGCTTTCGAGGGGGATCTCGAGCAATGGAGGCGAGCCATGGCTCGGTCCCTCTCGCGGTTTGCGATCGCTGTCTTCTGCCTGGCGTGGACAGTGCTCGTCGCCCCGGCGCCGGTCCTCGCTCAGCGGCCGTCGGCGGCCCCCGTCGAGGTTCCCGACGAGCTGCTGGTCGGCTTCCGCGGCGGGGTGACGCCCGCGACGGCGGAAGGTACCTACCGCCGGCACGGCGGCGTCCGGCTCGGTGAGCTCCGGCGGCTCAACGTGCACCGCATCCGCGTGCCGGCTCCGGCGCTCGGCGCCGTGGAGCGGGCGCTGCGACACGACCCGCACGTCGAGTTCGTCGAGCGCCACCGCCTGCTGCCCCCGGACCTGGAAGCGAACGACCCGCTGTTCCGTGACCAGTGGCACCTGACCAGGATCGGCGCGCACGCGGCGTGGGACATCACGCCCGGCGCCCGAGACGTCGTCATCGCGATCCTCGACAGCGGCGTCGATCCGAGCCACGAAGACCTCCGGGACAGGCTGGTGCCCGGCTGGAACTTCTACGACAACAATGCGGACACCGGCGACGTGTACGGCCACGGCACGAAAGTGGCCGGGGCCGCCGCGGCGGCCGGCGACAACGGGCTCGGCGTCGCCTCGCCGGCCATGGCGAGCGCGATCATGCCGATCCGGGTGACGGGCACCCACGGCTGGGCTTCGGACTGGGCCATCGCCCAGGGGCTCGTGTGGGCGGTCGACCACGGCGCCCGGGTCATGAACCTGAGCTTCGCGGGCGTGGCGGGAAGCAGCACGATCCTGAACGCCGCCAAGTACGCGTTCGACCGGGGCGGCATCGTGGTCGCCGCCGCCGGCAACTGCGGGTGCGACGACCCGACGCCCGCGACGCCGTGGATCCTTTCGGTCGGCGCCACGGACGCGCAGGACGGTCTCGCCTCGTTCTCGAGCCGCGGCCCGTACGTCGACGTGGCGGCGCCGGGCGTCGGGATCCTGACCACGCTTGCCGGCGGCGGTTACGGTGCCGTGTCGGGGACGTCCTTCTCGAGCCCCGTCACGGCCGGCGTCCTGGCCCTCATGCTGGCGGCGAACCGCGCCCTCGGACCCGCCGATCTGGAGGGCATCCTGGCCGCCACCAGCGTCGACCAGGGCGCTTCGGGCTGGGACGCCGGGTTCGGCCACGGCCGGATCGAAGCCCTGGCCGCGGTGTCGGCAGCGGCGGCCAGTGCGCCCGTTCCGGACACGACCCCGCCGGCCGTCGCCATCACGAGCCCGGCATCCGGCGCCACGGTGAGCGGCACCGTCTCGGTGGCGGTCGACGCAAGCGACGATCGCGGCGTCGGACGGGTGGACCTCTACGTGGACGGCGTGCTTCACGCTTCGGACAGCACCGCGCCGTTCGGCTTCGCCTGGGACACCCGGGGGGTCGAGGACGGTGCCCATTCGGTGACCGCGGTGGCGGTCGACACGGCCGGTCACAGCACGACCTCGACGGCGGTCCCGGTCTGGGTGTCGAATCAGGCCGCCCGGGCCGAAGACACCGCGCCGCCGCAAGTGGCGGTCAGTTCGGTGGTCCAGCGGGGCAAGCACCTGCGCGTCAGGGTCACGGCGACCGACAACGTCGCGGTGGCGTCGGTGAGCCTCTACGCGAACGGCACGCTGGTCAGGACGCTGACGGCGGCGCCGTACGACTTCCGGGTCGATACCCGGGATGTGCCGCCCGGCTCGTCGATCACGTTGAGGGCCGAGGCGGCGGACGCGGCCGGCAACGTCGGGGTCGCCGCGCCCGTCACGGTCGCCGGACGATGAAGGTCACCACGGCTTGCACCTCTCGGTGCCGGCCGGCATCGCCGGCCCGCTAGGCCGTTCGGACTCCCTCGTTCGCATCGGCGGCGGGCGCCGTCGTCCCGACGCGCCGCGGCGCCCGCATTTCTTGACTTGCCCGAGCGCGCTCGCGCATGATGGCGCCCCATGCTGACGCCCGACGAGCACGCGATCCTGTTCCTGTGCTGCGAGAACCACGAGGTGGAGTGTCCGACCTGCGGGCGGTCGCGGCCGGTGCGCACCCTCCGGCGTCGCCCGTCGGACCCCGACCGGTGGCTCTGCCCCCGGTGCCGGGGTGACGTCACCGGCGGGATCCTCAAGCACATGGCCGCCTGCCGGTACTTCGTGAGCCGCAAGCCGCTGGCCCGGGTCGAATCGCCCGAGCCGCCGGCGGCCGCCAGCGCGTAGCCGTCTCGACGGGGCCCCGAGACCGGCGGTCGGCCCCGACCCGCGCCGGTCTCCACCGGCCGG
>DATLZL010000465.1:0-3391 GCA_035574035.1 Binatia bacterium
GGGGCCGACCGTATAATCGGTCTCGGAGTCGCCATGCCGCTCGGGGTTTCCTCCGCGCTCGCCGCGCTCGGGCGATGGACCGTGACCGCCCTCGCGCTGCTGGTCGCCGTCGGCCCGGCGCCCGTCGCGGGCCAGGAGCGCCCGGGCGTTCCGCCGGGCGGCCGGCCGCGCTCGGGGCTGACCGTCAACGACCTGTCGGTGGTGAAGCTCAACAGCAAGGCGGTGGCGGGCGCCCGGTCGGCGGCCATCCTGGGCACCCAGCGCGAGGGCAGCGGCGTCGTGATCAGCGCCGACGGGCTCGTGCTGACGATCGGCTACCTGATCCTCGAGGCGGAGACGATCGAGCTGTCCACCGTCGACGGACGCACGGTGCCGGCCGCCGTCGTCGGCTACGACAGCGCCAGCGGCTTCGGCCTCGTGCGCGCGCTGCAGCCGCTCGGGGTGGGGCCGGTGGCGTTCGGCGAGTCCGCGACGATCGCCGACCGCGAGCCGGTGCTCATCGTCGGCTTCGACGGTGTGGCGCCCGCGCTGGTCGTCTCCCGCCGCCCCTACGTCGGCTACTGGGAGTACCTGCTCGACGAGGCGATCTACACCGCGCCCGCCACCGTGAACTGGAGCGGGGCCGCGCTCCTGAGCCGCAGCGGCCAGCTGCTGGGCATCGGCTCGCTCGCCGTCAACGACGCTCTCGGGCCCGGCAGCCAGGTGCCGGGCAACCTCTTCGTGCCGATCGACCTGCTCAAGCCGCTGCTGAGCGACCTGGTCTCCCGCGGCAGGCCCTCCGGGCCTCCGCGCCCCTGGCTCGGCGTGCAGACCCAGGAGGTGGAGGGCACCGTGATCGTGACCCGGGTGTCGCCCGACAGCCCGGCCGAGGCCGCCCTCCGCCCCGGGGACGTCATCGTCCGGCTGGGCGGCGAGGTGGTGAACGGCCAGGCGGACTTCTACAAGCGGCTCTGGGCCCGCGGCCCGGCCGGGGTCGAGGTGCCGCTGGAGGTGCTGCGCCGGGGGCGGCTCGAGACGGTCTCCGTCAAGTCCATCGACCGCGACCGCTACTACCGGGCGCGGCCCACGTTCTGATCGCCGTCACCGGCGCCTTCGGCTTCACCGGCCGGTACATCGCGCGCCGCCTCCTCGCCGCCGGCCACGCCGTCCGCACGCTCACCGGCCACCCGGACCGTCCCGATCCGTTCGCGGGACGCGTCGAGGTGAAGCCGTTCGCGTTCGACCGCCCGGCCGACCTCGCCCGGAGTCTCGAAGGCGTCAGCACGCTCTACAACACCTACTGGGTCCGCTTCGAGCACGGCGGCGTGACCTTCGAGCAGGCGATCCGCCACACGCTCGCCCTCTTCGACGCCGCCCGGCAGGCGGGCGTGCGGCGGATCGTGCACCTGAGCATCACGGGCGCCGACCTCGCCTCGGCGCTGCCGTACTTCCGGGGCAAGGGGCGGGTCGAGGCGGCGCTGCGCGCCGGCGGCCTCTCCCACGCGATCCTCCGGCCGACCGTCATCTTCGGCCGCGAGGACATCCTGATCAACAACATCGCCTGGCTGCTGCGCCGGTTCCCGATCTTCGCCGTCCCCGGCGACGGTCGCTACCCCGTCCAGCCCGTGTACGTCGACGACGTGGCGGCGCTCGCCGTGGAGGCCGGCCAGGCGCGGGAGGACCTCACGCTCGACGCCGTCGGACCCGAGACCTATGCCTACGAGGACCTGGTGCGCCTGGTGGCCGGCGTGCTCGGCCGCCCGCGGCCGATCGTCCACCTCCCGCCGGCCGCCGTGCGGCTGGCGGCGAGCGCCCTCGGGGGCCTGGTAGGGGACGTCGTGCTCACCCGGGACGAGATCGCCGGCCTCATGGCCGGCCTGCTCGTGTCCCGGGCGGCCCCGACCGGCGCCACCCGGCTCAGCCGGTGGCTCCGCGAGCACGCCGCGACGCTCGGCGTGCGCTGGGCCTCCGAGCTCCGGCGCCACTACCGGTGAGCGCTACGGCTTCGTCACCAGTCCCCCGAGCTCGTCCTTCCAGTAGTAGTCGGCGATGACCCGGTACTCCGGGTGGATGACCCGGCGGGCGGGGACGACGAGCCGCGCGAACTCGCGCTGCGAGTCGTAGACCTTCTTGAAGAACGGGTGGCTCTGGCTGTAGCGGGCGGCCACCCGGTCCCAGTGCTCCAGGATCTTCACGTGCAGCTCCTCGGGCGTCCGGTAGATGTTGACCTTGTGGTCATTCTTGAGCGTCCGCAGGCTCCGGGCGTTCTGCACGTTGTACCAGGCCCAGAACCGCGCCACCGTCGCCTGGCTGGCCACCCGGAGGATCTCCTGGAGGTCGGGCGGCAGCTTCTCGAACGTCGACCGGTTGAAGACGATCTCGCCGAGCACCGAGGGTTCGTGGACGCTGTCCATGTGGTAGTGCTTCCACACCTGGTGGAAGCCCATCGGCATGTCCTCGGCCGGGCCGGCCCACTCGGCGCCCTCGATCACGCCGCGCTCGGCGGCCGGCACGATCTCCCCGCCCGGAAGGGTCACCACCGCCGCACCCGCCTCGCGGTAGACCTCGGCCACGATCCCGCCGACCCGGATCTTGAGCCCCTTGAAGTCCTCGAACCTCGCGATCGGTCGCTTGTACCAGCCCAGCACCTGGGGACTCACCGGCGCCAGCGGAAACCCGACCACGTTGAGCTTGATCACGTCCCGGTAGAACTCCTGGTAGAGCTCCAGGCCGCCGCCCTCGTAGTACCAGGCGAACAGGTCCCAGGGGTCGAAGCCGAAGGGGCCGCCGACCGGGCCGACGAGCAGCGCCGCCGCCGGGTGCTTGCCGACGAGGTAGCCGATGTAGGTGTGGCCGCCGTCGAGCACGCCGCGGGACACCGCGTCGTGGACCTCGAAGGCCGGCACGATGGCGCCGGCCGGCAGCGGCTCGATCCGGAGCCGCCCGGCCGACATCTTCTCCACCGCCTCCTTGAACAGCGGGATGCCCTTGGCGTAGAAGGCGCTGGCGACCGGCACGCTCGACTGGATACGCAGCGTGATCGGGCGCTGGGCCCGGGCCCAGGGCTGGAACCAGGCCCCCAGCACCAGGACGACCGCAACCAGACCGGCGAGGACGACACGGTGAGCGATGGGCTTCATGGTGGTCTCCTTTCTGAAGCCGCGCCCGTGGCCGACGGTGACCGGTAGTATCGCGCGCCGCCACCCCCGCGGAAACCCCGGCGGCGGGCACCGGGCGGGGCCGGCGCGGCCGCCGGATCCGGCCGACGCCTGATCAGACGCCGAGCCACCGGGCGCGGGTCGCCTCGTCGGCACGCAGCGCCTCCGGCGTCCCCTGCCACACGATGCGGCCCTTGTTCATGACGAGGACCTGGTCGGCCACGCGCAGGGCGAAGGCCAGGTTCTGCTCGACG
>DATLZL010000466.1:0-17152 GCA_035574035.1 Binatia bacterium
AACCATGGCGACGCTGACACGACGGTTCCTGACCAAGGCGCAGGTGGAGGCCTACCATGCGGAGGGCTACATCGCGCTGCCCGACGTGATCGAGCCGGCGCGGATCCAGGCGCTGCGCCGGGTCACCGAGGCGTTCGTCGACCGAGCGCGCCGGCTGGTGCGGAGCGACGACGTCTTCGACCTCGACCCGCGCCATTCTGCTGAGGCTCCGGTCGTTCGCCGGATCAAGAACCCGGCCGACCACGACCCGCTCTACCGCTGGATGGCCTTCGACTCGCCGATCCCGGACATCGTCGCCGAGCTGATCGGGCCCGGCGTGCGCTTCAACCACAGCAAGCTGAACCTCAAGGGGAGCCGGATCGGCGCCCCGGTGGAGTTCCACCAGGACGCGGCCTTCTACCCGCACTCCAACGACGATGTCCTGGCCGTCGGGCTGCTGCTCGACGACGCCACGGCCGAGAACGGGGCGCTCACGGTTTTGCCCGGCAGCCACCGGGGGCCGATCTACACCCACTTCGACGCCGACGACCGGTTCGTCGGCTGCATGCGGCGCGAGGACATCGACCGGCTCGACCTGACCGGGGCGCGGGTGCTGGCGCTGCCCGCCGGCGGCATCACGATCCACCACTACCGCCTCGTGCACTGGTCGGCGCCCAACACGTCGGATCGGGACCGCCGGCTCCTGATCAACGCCTACAGCGCTGCCGATGCGGTGCAGCTCGTCCCGGACGCGACGCGCTCGCCGCTGTTCGGCGCCCTGGTGCGGGGCACGCCCCCGCGGGTCGTGCGGCGCACGGCCGGTGTGATGCCGCTGCCGCCGGACTTCAGCCGGGGCTACACGTCGATCTACGAGCTCCAGAGCCAGGCGGCCGGGCCCAGGTGACCGGGGCGCCGCTCCGGAGGCGCTTCGACGGGACCGGCCGCCGACAGGTCGGGATCCCCGCCCGGACGGCGAGGGGCCCGAGTCACAGGAGGGTGCGATGAGACGTGGCGTTTCGACCGCAGTCGCGCTGCTCGGAATGGCGGCCGTCGTTGGCCTCGCCATGGTTCTGGTCGGCCGGCCGGCGATGGCGCAGAGGCCTATCGTCTGGAAGGTGGGCGGCGGCTGGCCGGCCGCCAATCCCTTCCACCACTCCGTGATCGAGATCGGCAAGCAGGTCGAGGCGATGTCCGGCGGCCGCCTGAAGTGGGAGATCTACCCCGCGGGCGCGCTGGTGCCGG
The DNA here is from genome assembly GCA_035574035.1 of Binatia bacterium. Taxonomy (GTDB): domain Bacteria; phylum Methylomirabilota; class Methylomirabilia; order Rokubacteriales; family CSP1-6; genus DATLZL01. Next base: position 1,222 of record DATLZL010000466.1, read on the forward strand.
CCTTCGAGGTTCTGGACGCCGTGCACCGCGGCGTGCTGGATGCCGGGCACACCTGGCCCGGCTACTGGCTGGGCAAGCACCCGGCGGCCGGCCTGTTCACCGGCACGCCGGGCGGGCCCTTCGGCATCGACCAGGAAGCCTACAACGCCTGGATCTACGCCGGCGGCGGACTCGAGCTCTACAACGAGCTGCTCCAGAAAGAGCTGAAGATGAACGTCGTGGCCATCCTGACCACGCCGTTCGCCAACGAGCCGCTCGGCTGGTTCCGCAAGCCGGTCACCTCGCTCAAGGACTTCCGGGGCCTCAAGTTCCGCACGCCGGGCTGGCCGGCCGAGGTGGGCAAGGAGCTCGGGCTCTCGGTGGTCACGCTGCCGGCCGGCGATATCCTCCCCGCGCTCGAGCGGGGCACCATCGACGGCGCGGAGTTCAGCGTGCCGGCGGTGGACAAGACGCTCGGGTTCCACAACGTGGCCAAGTACTACGTCATGCCGAGCTTCCATCAGCCGGCCAACTACATGGACCTGCTCATCAACCAGAAGCGGTGGGACGAGCTGCCGGCCGACCTCAAGGCCATCGTCCGCAACGCGGCCCTGGCCGAGATCCCGCGGTTCGCCGCCTGGCTCCTGGACGCCGACAGCAAGGTGATCCAGGAGCTGCGGGAGCAGCACCGCGTGAACGTGGTCCGCACGCCGGACGAGATCCTGCAGGCCCAGCTGAACGCCTCCACCAAGGTCCTGGAGGAGCAGGCCAAGAGGAACCCGTTCCTGGCCAAGGTGCTGGAGCACCAGCGGGAGTTCGCCCGGCGCGTGGTCGACTACCAGCGGAAGATCCGGCCCCCGCTGGAGATGGCCGCCAAGCACTACTGGGACAGGCCGTAAGGGAGGGACCGGCGGCCGGCGGCGCCGATCGCGCCCGGCCGCCGGTCAGGCCGGGTCTCGGCCGGCGTCACCCTGGGGTGGCCGTTCCACCGGCTCAGCCCTTCACCGCGCCAGCGGCCAGCCCCTCCACCATCCACCGGTGGATGAAGCCGTAGAGGACGACCACGGGCACGGTGGTGATGACCGAGGCGGCCATCAACTGGCCCCAGGAGAAGACGTCGCCGTAGATCAGCAGGTTCAGGCCGACCGGGACCGTGATGGTCGTCTCGTCCTGGATGAAGACCAGCGCGTAGAGGAACTCGTTCCACGACAGCGTGAAGGCGAAGATGGCCGAGGCCACGATGCCCGGCGCCGCCAGCGGCAGGAGCACGCGGGCCAGGGCCTGGGTCCGCGTCGCCCCGTCCACCAGCGCCGCCTCCTCCAGCTCCTGCGGCAGCGCCTTGAAGAACCCCATCAGCAGCCAGGTGCAGAACGGGACGGTGAACGTCGGGTAGGAGAGGACGAGCGCCAGCAGGCTGTTGGTGGCCCCCAGCTCGGCCAGCACCCGGTAGAGCGGGATGAACAGCAGCGCCGGCGGCACCAGGTACAGGATCAGGATCAGGCTCGCCACCGGGCCCCGGCCGGGGAAGCGCAGGCGCGCCACCGCGTAGCCGGCCAGGCTGGCGACGAGGGTCGTCACCACCGTCACCGCCGCCGCCGTGACCAGGCTGTTGCGCAGCCAGAGCGGGAAGCGCGTCTCGAGCCAGAGCGTGGTGTAGTTGGCCCAGGTGAACGGTCGCGGCACGTAGAGGCTGGTCGCGAACTGGATCTGCTCGTACGTCTTGAACGACATGTTGGCGATCCACCAGAAGGGCACCAGGACGACGAGCGTGAAGGCGACCAGGCCCGCCACCACCGCCGCCCGCCCGACCATCAGGCGTTCTCCTGACGCAGCAGGTACCGGCTGATCAGCGCGATGCTCACGACCAGCACCGGCAGCAGGAACAGCGAGACGGTGACGCCCCGCCCCCACCGCAGCTGGTTGAAGGCCACCTCGTAGGAATAGGTGGCGAAGACCTGGGTGGCGGTGCCGGGGCCGCCGCGGGTCATGACGTAGATGATGTTGAAGTCGTTGAGCGTCCAGATGAAGGACAGGAGCACCGTCACGATCAGCACGTGCTTGAGCCCGGGCAGGGTGACGTGCCAGAAGCGGCGCCAGGCCGAGGCCCCGTCCACCGCCGCCGCCTCGTAGAGCTCGACCGGGATGCTCTGCATGGCCGCCAGGTAGGAGACCCCGAAGAACGGGAACCCCCGCCACCAGTTGGCGACGACGACCGCGAACATGGCCCCGGCCGGGGTGGCCAGGACGGCCAGCGGGCGGTCGAGCAGACCGAGGTCCAGCAGCACGCTGTTGAAGAACCCGCGGCCGGGGAACGAGTCGAACATCCACCGCCAGGTGAGCGCGATGATCACGGTCGAGGTGATCCACGGCAGCAGGAACAGCCCCCGGAAGACGTTCCGCCACCGCCAGGTGGCGTTGAGGACGAGCGCCATGCCGAGGCCGGTCAGGACCTTGAGGCCGACCGAGGCGACCGTGAAGACGAGGCTGTTGCGGACCACGGCGTGGAAGCCGTCGTCGTGGAGCAGGTAGAGGTAGTTGCGCAGCCCCACGAACCGCTCGGGGTAGCCCACCAGCTTGTCGGTGAACGAGAGCCAGATGGCGCGGCCGAACGGGTAGAGGATGAGGCCGACGACCAGGACGAAGAGCGGCAGCAAGAACAGGAACGCGGCGGCGGTGTCCCGCCAGGCCCGGCGGGACACCCACCGTCCGACGGTGAGCTCGGCGACCCCGCGCGCCCGCGCGGCGTGGGGGGCGTCCACCCGGCTCACGCGCGGCCCAGGTCAGCCTCCGACCGGCTCACCCGAGCGTGGCGTAGATCTCCTTGATCTTCCGGTCGGCCCAGTCGATCGCCTGGTCCACCGACCACCGGTCGACGATGACCTTGGCCGGCGCGTCGGTCAGGACGTTGCTGGCCTGCACCTCGGCTGCCGCCGCCGTGACCGGCCCCGGCCAGCCGGTGCCGACGAACCACTCCACCGCGCGGCCGAAGGTCCGGTAGTTCTCGTTCTTGTTGAAGTAGTCCTTCGTCGCCGCCCGGGCCCGGTCCAGCACCGGCGTGAACTGTCCGTAGGACTCGCGCATCACTGCCAGCGTCTCCTCGGGCGAGAGCAGGTGCGCCACCAGGCTCATCGCCGCCTCGGGGTCGCGCGTGCTCTTGAAGATCCCGAAGCTCAGCGCCAGGCCCCACATGCGACGGCCGTCGGGCCCGCCGGGGTGGGGGAGGGCCAGGTGGTTGGCCAGCGCCTCCTCCCGCTGCTTGCGCTCCTTGGCGTCGGTGGCCTTGGCCAGCGCGTTCTCCAGCGCGAAGGTGATGCTGGGCCCGTTGGAGGTCTGGGCGATCTTCCGGGCGATGAACGCCTCGTTGTTCTGCGAGCCCGTCCACGACAGCGTGTCCGGGGGCTGGAGCCCTTCCTTGTAGATGTCGGTCGCCCACTTCATGACCTGCTGCATCCGCGGCGTCTTGATGGACTGGTACTTGCCCTCCCGGGTGGCCCAGCTCACGCCGTAGGAGTACATGAGGCTCTGCATGACCCCGTAGCCGTCGGAGGTCCGGTTCCAGGACTGGCCGAGCCCGTAGAACTCGGGCGGCCGGTTCAGCGCCTGGGCGGCGGCCTTGGCCTGCTCGAAGGTCTCCGGCAGCTTGACCTTGTGCTTGTCGAACACGTCGCGCCACACGTACCAGAAGGCGGGCATGATGTACCAGGGCAGCGCGTACGTCTTGCCGTCGATGACCGTCACCGGAGCCACGTTGGCCGGCGGCTTGCCGACCTCGCCCTCGATCTGCCGGGCGAACCCGGTCAGGTCCAGGAGCTGGCCCATGCCGGCGAAGCGAGCCGGGGCGCCGGTCTCCAGCTGACCGACGTCGGGCGTGTTCCGGTTCTCGATGGCCGCCACGTACTTGGTCTGCATGTCCTCGAAGGTGAAGTACTCCACCGTCACGGTGGCGCCGTGCTTCTGGGCCCAGCGCTGGGCGCTGGCCTCGATGGCCTTGTTGGTCGGCTCGACGTAGGTCTTGAGGATCCAGAGCCGGAGGCTGGCGCCCTTCCGGACCGCCGGCGCGGCGACGCCGGAGAGGGCGAGCACTGCCGAGCTGCCGAGGGCGCCGGCAAGGAACGTGCGCCGGGGGAGCCGGGGATGGTCCATGGCTGGTCCTCCTCGGGTGGCGGAGTGGCGGGAGTATCGGCCGCTGCCGAACGCGTTGTCAAGCCACGCCGGGCGGCGGAGTTCGGGCGGGCCGACTCCATCACCGCTCGGGCGGGCCGGGCCGGCGGGTCTCGACCCGGAAGGTGCGCACCCTCAGCTCCCGGCCACCGACGCTGGGCTGCTCGGTCACCGGGTCGATCTCCGTCTCCGTCCGCCCGGCCCGGCGCGTCGTGACCCACGCCTCGGCCGTCTCGCCGTGGATTCCCGCCGGGGCGGGATCGGGCGGCGGCGGCGTCATGACCAGCAGGGTGACCTGGCGACGGCTCACCAGGGTCAGCATGTCCACCTGTCCGTGGCCGATGACCCAGTACGAGTCGATCGGGAGCGGACTCGGCTCTTTGGAAGCCAGCGAGGCATTGAGCGTGCGCAACAAGCCCAGCGCGTAGATCGGGGCGATCGGCTGGAACGGCGGCCACCAGCCCGTTTCCTGGTCGAACCAGTGGGAGCGAAGGTGGGTGGCGATCCGGGCGATCTGGTCGGCGCGGTAGAAGTCGGTGAACAGGGATCGGGCGAAGACCTCCTCCAGTCCGAGGAACTCTCGACCCCGAACCCGAAGGATCTCCGCGCGCAGCTGCTCCAGCCGCTCCCGCGCGCGATCCCGGACCGAGAGCTGGTCGAGGCAGTGCAGGACGGGCCCCTTGGCAACGGGACTGCTCGGTGGCGCGTAGCCCATCTCGGTCTCCTTGTCGTGGCGGCCGGGGCGTGCCCGCGTCCGCCTCGTTATCCGGCCAGGAAGCGGCGGGCCGCTCGCAGCTCGACCGCCCCGGAACCTTCCTCGAGACCGGCCGTGATTTCCTCGAGCACGGCGCGGAGAGGCTCCGAGCGTCCCCACGCCTGGGCGGCCTGCACCCAGCTCAGCGCGACCCGGAGGGTCAGCCACCGGGCTCCCTGGCGTCGGGCGGTCTGCAGGGCCTCCGCGTACAGCGCCTCGGCCAGCAGCGGCTCGGGCGGAGTCGCGCCGGCGGCCGCCTCCGCCCGGAGCCGCGCGATCTCGGCGTCCCAGCACTGCGTGCCGCGCTCCAGGCTCGCCGCGCGGGCCAGGGCCTGCACGGCGCTGTCCCGGCACCCCAGTCGCAGGAGCGCCTCGGCCAGCTGCACCAGCGCACCACGCAAGCCGAGCACGGTTCCGGTCTTTTCGAGCGCCGCGTAGCCGTCGAGCAGCTCGGTCAGGCCTTGGTCGTCGCCGTCGAGCAGGACGCGGGCCCAGCCCTCGTGGATCGATCCCAGCGCCTCGTAGTAGGAGAGTCGTTGACGGCCGGCCTCCGACACCAGCTGACCGGCCACCCGTCGCACGCGCTCGACGTCCCGCGTGCACTGAAAAACCCGGGCCGCGAACGTCAGTGCCGAGACTTGGCTGAACGAGTGGTGGCGACTGCCGGCAATCTCGAGCGCCCGCTCCGCGCCGGCGACGGCGCGATGCGGGTAGCCCAGCAAGACCTGAGTCCAGGCGAGGTACGATAGCGCGAAGACGCCGGTGATCTGACCGTGGGTGAGAAGGTGCGGCGGGTCGGATTCCGGATCACAGATCGCGGCCGCGTGGTCGAAGTGGTCCCGGGCGGTCGGAAAGTCTCCCAGGTGGAAGAGCGTCATCCCCCGCGCGAGGTGAGCGTCGGCGAGCAGCGCCGGCTCCCCGCGCTTCTCCGCGAACGCGAGCAGACCCGCGGCCCGCTCGCCGGCGGCCGGGAGGTCGGCGCGGACGAGCAGGAACTGCATCTCCTGCCAGTCCAGGGCGAACCGGCCGGTCGTGTCGCCGAGACTGCCCCGCAGCTCGCGGGTCCTGAGGTAGACCCGTTCGACCGCGGAGGCCGCGTAGCCATGGAGGGCGCGGAGCGCCGCGCCCCGCTGGGTGAGGAGCTCGAGCTCCGAGGTTTCGCGCTCGGCCACGGCGCCGAGCCGGGCCAGGGCCACCAGCGCCTGGTCAGCATAGTGCAGGGCGTCGGCGAACGCCGACCGGGCCAGCGCCCGGGCGCTGGCCTCGCGGCAGTACCCGACCGCCTTGCTCCACACCTCGCCCCGGAACGCGTGGTGGGCGAGACGGTCGACGTGGAGGGTCAGACGGTCACCGTATCGGCGCTCGATGGCCTCCACGATGCGCCCATCCAGCTCCCGGCGTCGGTCCCGCACGAGGCTGCCGTAGGCGACGTCGAGCAGCAGGGCGTGCGTGAAGGCGTAGGCGATCTCGGGATAGAGCCCGACCTCGTCGAGAAAGCCCCGCGCCCGCAACCGCTGCACTGCGCGGAGCAGGTCGTCCTGGGTGATGTCGACCACCGCCTCGAGGAGCGTCGCCGGGAACTCCCCGCCCAGGGCGGAGGCGGCCTGGAGCACGCGCTTGTCGTCGGCGGCCAGACGGTCGAGGCGGGCGGCCAGGATGGCCTGCACGCTTTCCGGAACCGGCAAGTCGCCGACCGGCGCCGCGAGCCGGTAGGCGCCCCGCTCTCCGGTCAGGGTTCCGGTCTCGATCAGAGCCCGGACACACTCCTCGAGGAACAGCGGGTTGCCGCCGGTGCGCTCGATCAGGAGTCGCTCGACGGGCTCCAGCGCGGCGTCGCGGCCGAGCAGCGCCTGCAGCAGTTGCCGTGCGCCGTCGGCCGGCAGGGCGGCCAGGGGCACCGTGGTGACGGGAGTCCCGCGCGGCCAGGAGTGGTCGTGTTCGGGGCGATAGCTGACGATCAGGAGGACGGGAACGCCGGCGAGGCTCTGAACGAAGCGGTCGAGGAAGGCCTGGGTCTCGGAGTCGATCCATTGGAGATCCTCCAGTACCAGGCACACCGGCTGCCGCTGGCTCTCGCGGACCAGCAAGCCCTCGAGCGCCTCGAACATCCGGTGCCGCCGGTCCACCGGCTCCAGGCCCTGCCACGGTCCGTCGTCGCTGCCCGCGCCCAGCAGCGTCAGCACGGCCGGAAGCGCCGTCTCCAGGGACCGGTCCAGCGCCAGCACCTTGGCGGTCACCTTCTCCCGGATCGTACGGTCGTCGTCCTGGTCGGCCAGGTGGAAGTACTGGCGCAGCAGGTCGGCGATTGGCAGGAAGGCATTGGCGGCGCCGTACGAGACCGCGCTGCTGGACAGCGTGAGCCAGCCCTCCAGGCGGGGCGAGTGGACGAACTCGAAGACCAGTCGCGACTTGCCGACGCCCGGCTCGCCGACCACGGCCACCATCCGGCCCCGCCCCCCTCGCGCGGCCTGGAGCGCCTCAACCAGGGCGGTGAGCTCCGCCTGCCGCCCGACGAAGGGCGCGAGTCCGCGGGCGGCGAGCACCTCGAACCGGCGGCGCGGCCCGGCTGCCCCCCGGAGCTCGAAGACCTCGACGGGCTCCGGGAGACCCTTGATCGGAACCTGACCGAGCGCCCGGACCCGGACGAATCCGTGGACGAGACGGTACGTCTGGCCGGTGAGCAGGGTGGTGGCCGGGCTCGCCAGCTGCTCCATGCGAGCGGCGAGGTGAGTCGTCTGGCCGACAGCACTGTAATCCATGCGCAGGTCGGTGCCGATCGCTCGCACGACCACTTCTCCGGAGTTGAGGCCGGCCCGGATGCTGATGGTTACCCGCTCCCGGCGTTGCACCTCGTCGGCGTACCGCCGGAGGGCCTCCTGCATCGTCAGCGCGGCGTAGCAGGCCCGGAGGGCGTGGTCCTCGTGGGCCATCGGCGCTCCGAACAGCGCCATGATGCCGTCGCCCAGCACCTGGTTGACCGTGCCCTCATACCGGTGCACGGCGTCCATCATCAGGGTGAGCACCGGATCCAGGATTCCCTGGGCCTCCTCGGGGTCGCGGTGGGCCAGCAGTTCCATCGAACCCTTGACATCCGCGAAGAGGACCGTCACCTGCTTTCGCTCGCCCTCGACGGCGGCCTTCGAGGTCAGGATGCGCTCGGCCAGGTGCGACGGCGTGTAGACGTCAGGCGAGCCGAATCGCGTCGCGGCCGACGAGCCGACCGGGAATCCGCACTCGGGACAGAACCGGACCGGGGACGACAGCGGGGCCCGGCAACGAGCGCAGGTCAGCAGGAGAGGACGGCCACACCCCTGGCAGAACTTCGCCGTCGGCGCGTTGTCGTGCCGGCATCGGGCGCACTCCATCGTCCCTCTCGTCACTCCAGCGCCGGTGGTTGCCGGCAACAATAGCGCCGCGCGTGCGACGAGGTCAAGGACCTCCCGGCCCCGACCGGCGCCGCGCCCTCACGGCGACTCCGAGCGAGACGCGGCGTGATCCGGATCGGCTGCTGCGGCTGGCCGGTGGCGCGGCGCCGGTACGTGGCGGAGTTCGACCTGGTGGAGGTCCAGCAGTCCTTCTACCGCTTGCCCCGCCTGGCGACCGTGGAGCGGTGGCGCCGCGAGGTCCCGGCGGAGTTCGAGTTCGTGCTCAAGGCCCCGCAGCTCATCACGCACGACCCCGCGTCGCCGACCTACCGCAAGCTCGGGCGGACGCTGACCGAGGCCCAGAAGCGGCGCTACGGCTTTTTCCGGCCGACGGCCGAGGTGGCTGCCGTTTGGCGGACCACGCTGACCCTGGCTCGCGTGCTGCGGTCGCGGCTGGTGCTCTTCCAGTGCCCGGCCTCCTTCACGCCGGCCGCCGAGCACGTCCGCGACCTGACGCGCTTCTTCGAGACCATCGAGCGCGACGGCCTGCGCCTGCTCTGGGAGCCGCGCGGCGACTGGCCGGACGCCGAGGTGCGGGCGCTCTGCCGCCGGCTCGACCTGATCCACGCCGTGGACCCGTTCCAGCGCGCCTCGGTCTGGGGCGAGCCCGCCTACTACCGGCTGCACGGCCGCGGCGGCGCCCGCTACCGCTACTCGGACGAGGACCTCGGCGAGATCGTCCAGCGGGTGGGCCGGGGGCCGGCCTACGTGCTCTTCAACAACACCGCCATGTGGGACGACGCCCGCCGCTTCCGCCGGCTGGTGAGGGCGGGACGGGCTCGGTCACCCCTGGACTCCGGCTGACGGAGCACCGACAATGCTTCGCCGGCCGCCGGTGGGGCCGCCGGGTCGGCCGTACGGCGCGGGACCGAGGGCCCCGACGAGGAGGATTACACGGTGACGAACGCGGAGATGCTCAAGCGCGCCTACCAGATCCTGCCCGGCTGCTCGCTGGGCTCGTACTACCTGCCCGAGTCGCACGAGTTCGTCGTCCACCGGGGACGGGGCAGCCGGGTGTGGGACGTCGAGGGCCGCGAGTACATCGACTACGTGCTGGGCTCGGGCCCGATGATCGTGGGCCATGCTCACCCGGCGGTGGTGGCCGCCGTGCGCGAGCAGATCGAGCGCGGCTCGACCTTCTACGCCGTGAACGACCGGGCCATCGAGCTCGGCGAGCGCGTCGTCGCCGCCGCGCCGTGCGCCGAGGCCGTCAAGTTCTGTGCCTCGGGGTCGGAGGCGACCTTCTACGCCCTCCGCCTGGCCCGGGCGGCGACCGGCCGGGAGATGGTGCTGAAGTTCGAGGGCGGCTACCACGGCCACCACGACGCCGTGATGATGAGCGTGACGCCCTCCCGGCTGGCGCCGTTCCCGACGCCGGTCCCCGACTCGGCCGGGATTCCCGCCGCCGTGGAGCGGCAGGTGCTCGTGGCGCCGTTCAACGACCTGGAGACCACACGGGCGATCGTCGAGCAGCACCGCCACGAGCTGGCGGCGGTGCTGGTCGAGCCGCTGAATCGCATGCTGGCTCCCGCGCCCGGGTTCCTGGAGGGATTGCGCGCCCTCACCCGTCAGGCCGGGATCGTCCTGATCTTCGACGAGGTGGTGACCGGCTTCCGGATCGCCTGGGGCGGCGCCCAGGAGCGCTACGGCGTCACGCCGGACCTGGCCACCTACGGGAAGATCATCGGCGGCGGCCTGCCGCTCGGCGCCGTGGCCGGCAAGCGCGACCTCATGGAGCTGTCCAATCCCCGCAAGAAGGGCGCGCCCGACTACGTCTACATCAGCGGCACGCTGAACGGCAACCCGCTGTCGTGCGCGGCCGGCCTGGCCACGCTCGACATCCTCCAGCGCCCCGGCAGCTACGACCGGCTACGGGCGGTCGGCGAGCGCCTGCGGGCCGGCCTGCGCGAGGTGGCGGCGCGGGTGGGCCTGCCGGCCCAGGTGCTAGGCGAGGGGCCGCTGGCCAACATCTACTTCACCGCCGAGCCGGTCGTGGACTACCGGTCGAGTCTCAAGGCCGACGCGCGCATCACCCAGTCGCTCACCCGGCGGCTGCTCGAGCGGGGCGTGCTGGTGAACTTCGCGGCCAAGATGTACCTCTCGCTGGCGCACACCGACACCGACATCGACCGTACGCTGGAGGCCTTCGAGGGCGCGTTGCGAGAGGTGCGGAGCGGAACCTGAGGTCCGCCGTCCGTGGAGACCCGGATCGGCGCCACCCGGCTGGTCCTCCTCCAGGGGGACATCACCGAGCAGGCGACCGACGCGATCGTCAACGCCGCCAACACCGGACTCCTCGGCGGCGGCGGCGTGGACGGCGCGATCCACCGCCGGGGCGGCCCCGCGATCATGGCCGAGTGCCGGCGCATCCGCGCCGAGCGCGGCGGCTGTCCGACCGGCCAGGCCGTGATCACGACCGCCGGGCGGCTGCCGGCGCGGTATGTGATTCATGCCGTCGGTCCGGTCTGGTCGGGAGGCCGGCGCGGAGAGGACGGCCAGCTCGCCTCCGCCTACCGGTCGAGCCTCCGGCTGGCGGCCGAGCGCGGGCTGCGCTCGATCGCCTTTCCTTCCATCTCGACCGGCGCCTACCGGTTCCCGGTCGAGCGGGCGGCCGGGATCGCGCTCGGGACGGTGCGCGACTTCCTGCTGGGCGAGCCCCACGCGCTGGAGGAGGTCCGCTTCGTCCTCTTCACGCCGGCCGACCTGGCCGCCTACGAGCGCGCGCTCGGGCGTCTCCTCGGCGGGTCCCGGCGTGACACCTCGTGCTAGCATGCCGTACCCGATAGCCTGTCGAGCCCGCGGTGGAGGAGGCAGCGCATGAAAGGCTTCCGCCTGGTCCTGTTCGTGCTGACGTTCGCCGTCGCCGGCGTGGCGGGATCGGCCGACCCGGCCCCGGCCCAGGAAGTGATCCGCATCGGCTGTCCCACCAAGACGTACTTCCCGACCATCCTGGCCACCGTGGCGCGCGACCGCGGGCTCTTCGAGAAGGAGGGCCTTCGGGCCGAGATCACGATCTATCGCGGCGGCGCCGAGACCTTCGAGGCCATCGCCGCGGGCTCGGCCGACCTCGGCACGGTGGCCGTCCCGCTGGTCGCCACCGCCCGCAAGCGCGGGATCCTGACCAAGATCGTCGGGGCCAGCGGTGACGAGTGGTCGGGCTGGATCCTGGGCGTCAAGGCCGACTCGCCGATCAGGTCGGCAAAGGAACTGGACGGCAAGAAGGTCGGGATCACCTCGGCCGGCTCGGGCACCGACACGCTGGCGCTCTGGGCCCAGAGCGCCCACCGGGTGACCTTCTCCCGGGTGGCGGTGGGCGGCGGCGGGCTAGTGCCGAACCTGCTCAACAACAACCTCGACGCCGCGGTGATCTACTCGCCGCTCAGCTACCAGGTCCTGTCGGAGGGCAAGGTGCGGGCGCTCATCGACTTCGCGACCGCCATGCCGCCGAACCTGATCGGAGGCTGGGCGGCCACCGAGAAGAACCTCACCAGCCGCCGCGGCTTCATCCTGCGGGGGCTGAACGCGCTCTACGGCGCCCTCGAGTACATGCGGGCGAACCCGGAGTACGCCGTCCGGACGATCGCCGCCAACAACGAGCTGCCGCTCGACATCGCCCGGATGGAGTTCGAGAAGACGTTCCTCCGGCTCTCCCGCGACGGGCAGATCCGGCTGGCGTCGGTGGAGAAGGCCCTCGAGCTGGCGGCGGCCAGCGGGGTCAAGGACATGGCGCCGGCCGCCGAGATCTTCGAGAACCTGCCGATCAAGCCGACCCGGCCGTAGGTCGCGATGCGGCGCTCCGAGCGGCTGGTCGTGGCCGCCGCAGCCCTGGGGGCGGTCCTCGGCTGGGAGGCGCTCGTCCGCCGGGGGTGGATCGACGGCGGCCTGGCCCCGGCGCCGAGCGTGATCGCGCCGGCGCTGGTCGCGCTGCTGACCCGTCCCGAGGTGCTGACCAGCCTCGGGGTCACCGCCTGGGAGATCCTGGCGTCCTTCATGATCGCGGTGCCGGTCGGGTTCTTCATCGGCTTCACCCTGGCCGAGGTCCCGTTCCTCGGGGGTCTGTTGCGCCCGCTGGTGAACTTCCTGTTCGGTGTCCCGAAGTCCATCTTCCTGCCGGTCTTCATCCTGGTGTTCGGCGTGACCATCACCCAGAAGATCGCCTTCGGGGTCTTCACGACGCTCTTCGTCGTCATCACCGGCGGCATCGCGGCGGTGGAGTCCGTCCCGCGGGAACTCCTGACGGTGAGCCGGGTGTACGGGGCGACCCGGTGGCAGATGGTGCGGGAGATCTACCTGCCGGCGATGGCCCCGATCCTTCTGGAGTCGGCCCGGCTGGGGATGATCTTCAACATCACCGCCGTGCTGCTCTGCGAGATCTACGGCGCCCGGGACGGTATCGGGTACCGGATCGCGGCCTGGGGCGAGAACGTCCAGATGCCGCAGCTCTACGCCGCCCTGCTGGTGGTCGCCGCCGGGGCGGTGGCGGTCAACGAGGCCTTGCGAGTGGTCGAGGCCCGGATCGGACGCTGGCGGTCGGTGCCGTGATCCCGACCGTCGGCGGAGCCAAGGCGCTCTTGTCCTTGCGGTCCGTCTCGCACGAGTTCGTCGCCGACGGCCTCCGGGTGCCGGCGCTGGAGGACGTCGACCTCGACGTACCCGACGGACAGTTCCTGGCCGTCGTGGGGCCGAGCGGCTGCGGCAAGTCCACGCTCCTGTCGCTGATCGCCGGACTGCGGCGGCCGTCCCGCGGAACGGTCTTCTGCGGCGGCGAGCCGGTCACGGCGCCGATGCCGCGCAAGATCGGGATGGTCTTCCAGGAGGCCAATCTCCTGCCCTGGCTCTCGGCCATCGACAACGTGGCTTTCCCGCTGAAGCTCCGCGGCGTCCCGGCCCGCCAGCGCCGCGAAGCCGCCGCCCGGATGCTGGCCCTGACCGGCCTCGCCGGCTTCGAGGACCGACTGCCCCATCAGCTCTCCGGCGGCATGAAGCAGCGGGTCGCCATCGCCCGCGGCCTGGTGCAGGACCCGGCCGTGCTGCTGATGGACGAGCCCTTCGCCTCGCTGGACGAGCAGACCCGGATGGTGCTCGGCGACGAGCTCCTGCGGATCTGGTCCGAGACGCGCAAGACGGTCGTCTTCGTCACCCACAGCCTCAGCGAGGCGGTCTACCTCGCCGACCGGGTGGTCGTGCTGAGCGCACGGCCCGGGCGCATCGTGGACGACATCGAGGTGAACCTGCCGCGGCCGCGCACCTTCTCGCTCACCTCCAGCGAGCACTTCGGGACGCTCAGGGAGCGGATCTGGCGCCACATCCGGTCCGGAGAGCGACGGTGAGCGCGCCCGGGCGGCTGCGGCTCGGCCAGGTCGGACTCGGCCTCGTCCTCCTGGGGGCCTGGGAGGCCCTGCCGCGCCTGGGCCTCGTCCCTCGCCTGTTCGTGCCGCCGCTGAGCGAGGCGCTCGGCACCTTGGTGGCCGAGCGGCGGGAGTTCGCGAGCAGCCTGCCGACCACGCTGGGCGAGATCGCGGCCGCGTACGTCCTGGCCTGCGGGGGTGGTGTGCTGATCGGGCAGGCCGTGGCGGCGTCCCGGACGGCCCGCCGCGTCGTGCTGCCGCTGATCCGCAGCGCGTACGCGGTGCCGCTGGTGGTCCTGTACCCGGTGATGATGGTGTGGTTCGGACTCGGCCCGGAGTCGAAGGTCGCCTTCGCGGCGGTGTACGCCTTCGTCCCCACCGTGCTGACCGTCGCCGCCGGCGTCGGCGCGCTCAATCCGGCGCTGGCCGAGACCGCCCGCGCGCTCGGAGCCACGCGGCTCCAGCAGGTGGTCTACATCGCGCTCCCGGCCAGCCTGCCCTCGCTGGTGGCGGCGCTCAGGCTCGGGGGAGCGCTCGTCATCGTCGGCGTCATCGTCGCCGAGATGCTCGGCGCCGCCGCCGGGCTCGGCTTCCTGATCACGCGGTACCGCACGCTGTTGAACAGCGCTGGCGTCTACGCCGGGATCATCCTGGTGCTGGCCATGACGGGGACCCACGAGGCCCTGCTGCGCCGGCTGGAGCGTCGAGTGGCGGCCTTCCGGGCCACGTGACCGCCATCGAGAGCCACCGGCGGCCGGCCGCGCCGCCGGTCGCGAGGAGAGGAGACAGGCCATGCGTGTTCCGCTGCTGGCGACGACGGTGGTGGGAAGCTATCCGCAGCCCGACTGGCTCGTCGACCGCGAGCAACTGATCCGGAGCGTCCCCCGCGTTCGCCTGCGGACCCTCTGGCGCATCCCGGAGCCCTTCCTCGAACAGGCGCAGGACGACGCCACCGTGGTCGCCATCCGGGACATGGAACGAGCCGGCATCGATATCATCAGCGACGGGGAGATCCGCCGGGAAAGCTACTCGAACCGGTTCGCCACCGCGCTGGAGGGCGTCGACGCCGACCGTCCCGGGGTGATCCGGGACCGGGCCGGCCGGGAAACCCTGGTGCCGCGGGTCGTCGGGCGCATCCGGCGAGTGCGGCCGGTCGAGGTCCGGGACATGCAGTTCCTCCGACGGAACACCGACCGGCTGACCAAGATGACGCTGCCCGGCCCGTTCACGCTGTCCCAGCAGGCCGTGAACGAGTTTTACCGGGATCCGGAGGAGATGGCTTTGGACTTCGCCGCCGCCGTGAACGCCGAGGCGCTCGACCTTCAGGCCGCGGGCGCCGACCTCATCCAGCTCGACGAGCCCTGGCTGCGGAACGATCCCGAGGCCGCGCGCCGCTATGCGGTGCCGGCGATCAACCGGGCGCTGGCGGGCCTCACGGTCCCGACCGTCGTGCACCTCTGCTTCGGCTACGCGGCCGTGGTCCGCTCGCCGAAGCCGACCGGCTACTCGTTCCTGCCTCAGCTGGCCGACAGCGTCGCCGACCAGATCTCGATCGAGGCCGCCCAGCCCCGGCTCGATCTCGGCGTCCTGCAGGACCTGTCGGGCAAGACGATCGTTCTGGGCGTGCTGGACCTGGCGGACCCGGCGGTCGAGACGCCGGAGCAGGTCGCGACGCGGATCCGGACCGGGCTGAAATACCTCCCGCCGGAGCGCCTGATCGCCGCCCCCGACTGCGGCATGAAGTACTTGCCCCGCGAGACGGCCTTCGGCAAGCTCTGCGCGCTCAGCGCGGGCGCGCGCCTTGTCCGCTCGGAGCTGTCCTAGCGAGCCGGCCGGCCGGGTCGTCCACGCGCGAGTCCGGAGCGGCGCGTCGGTTTCAAGCGTCTCGTCCGTGACACACTTGCCTGGCTGGAGTGGGCCTGAGTGGAGTGCGGCCGTGGACGAGGAGACCCGCGCCGCGTTCGAGGCGCTGCACCGGCAGCTCGGTCGCCGGTTCGACGCCGTGGACCGACGGTTGGACGATGTGGACCGGCGTCTGGACACCATCGATCAACGGCTGGACGGTGTGGACCGGCGGCTGGACGCGGTGGACCAGCGTTTCGGTGAGGTCGACCGGCGGTTCGCGGGGCTGGAGCAGCGGTTCGACGCCATGGACCGGCGGTTCGAGACCGTCGAGCAACGCTTGGACAGCATGGACCGGCGGTTCGAGACCGTCGAGCGACGCCTGGACGGCATGGACCGGCGGTTCGACGTCGTGGACCGCC
>DATLZL010000467.1:0-5436 GCA_035574035.1 Binatia bacterium
GGCGGTCATGGACCAGGTGAACAAGGAGTTCGTGCCCCACGTACTCCCCGTGCAGGTCGGCGCCGCGGTGAGCTTTCCCAACCGCGACAACATCCGCCACCACGTCTACTCGTTCTCGCCGGCCAGGAAGTTCGAGCTCCCCCTCTACATCGGCACGCCGGCCGCCCCGGTCGTCTTCGACAAGCCCGGGGTGGTGACGCTGGGCTGCAACATCCACGACTGGATGGTGGGCTACATCTACGTGCTGCCCACGCCGTGGTTCGCGCGGACCGGCCCGGACGGGCTGGCGCGGCTGGCCGAGGTCCCCGCCGGGTCTTACGAGGTCCGGGTGTGGCACCCGCAGATGCGGGGCGACACGGAGAAGACCGCCCGTCCGCTGAGCCTCGGCGCCGAGCCGGCCCGGGTCGAGTACACGCTGGGGCTGCGGCGCGCCTTCCGTCCGCCCCGCGGCCCCGGCCGCTACGACGGCACGCAGGGATCGTAGGAGGAGCGCCCGTGGTCGAGCGCCTGCAGGCCAGCGTCAACGCCGACGCGGCGCTGGTGCGCCGCGGTCGCTGGGTGAGCCTCGATTTCGTCCTCGGCATCGGCGACGAGGACTGGATCGTCAGCATCGAGCGCGGCCGCGTCGCCGGGGTGGAGCGGCGGCGCCTGGCGACCCGGAGCGGACGGTTCAGCATCCGGGCGGCGCGCGCGGTGTGGGAGGAGTTCTGGCGGCCGGTGCCCCGGCGCGGCCACCACGACCTCTGGGCCATGCTGGCGGCGGGCCTGGCCCGGGTCGACGGCGACCTGCTGCCGCTCGTCCAGCACCTGCAGTACTTCAAGGACGTGCTGGCCGCGCCGCGATCGCGACCCGAGCAACCGGCGGCCCGCGCGGGCGGCCGACCGCCCGGAACCGCCGCCGGCCACCCGGACTGGGAGCCCATCGTGGGGCGCTACTTCACCCTGCGGGTCGGGGGCGACGACTGCCGGATCTACGTCGAGGAGGCCGGGCGCGGCATCCCGCTGGTCTGCCTGCACACGGCCGGCGCCGACGCGCGCCAGTACCGTCACCTGCTCTGCGACCCGGAGATCACCGCGCACTACCGGGTGATCGCCTTCGACCTCCCCTGGCACGGCAAGTCCACGCCGCCGCCCGGCTGGCGCGAGCGCGAGTACCGGCTCACGACCGACCTCTACGTGGAGACGGTGCGGGCCTTCTGCCGCGCGCTCCGGCTCGAGCGGCCGGTGGTGATGGGCTGCTCGATGGGCGGGCGCGTGGTCCTGCACCTGGCGCTCCGCCACCCGGACGAGTTCCGCGCCGTCATCGCGCTCGAGGGCGCCGACCGGGTCGAGCCCTACTACGACCTCGAGTGGCTCCACCGCCCCGACGTGCACGGCGGCGAGGTGTGCGCGGCCTTCGTCTCCGGCCAGGTGGCCCCGCAGAGCCCGGACGAGGCGCGCTGGGAGACGCTCTGGATGTACATGCAGAGCGGTCCCGGCGTCTTCAAGGGCGCGACCTCTACTTCTACTGGCACGACGGCCACTTCGACGACCGCTCGTCGCAGATCGACACCCGGCGCTGCCCGGTCTACCTGCTCTCGGGCGAGTACGACTCGTCCTGCACGCCCGAGCGCATGCTCGCCACCGCCGGGCGGATCAAGGGGGCCCGCGCGGTCGTCATGCCGGGCATCGGCCACTTTCCGATGAGCGAGAACCCGGCCCTGTTCCGGACCTACCTGCTGCCGGTGCTGGAGGAGATCCGCGCCGCCGTCGCCCCGCCCCGGGCCGGCGACGGGTGATCGCGGTCCGCGCGGGCGCGGCCGCCCCGGGGCCCGGCTCGCGGTATGGTGGAGGGGTGCGGGCTCTCGCGCTCACCCACGCCCTGACCGTCGCCGTCTTCGCCGCCTCCTACGTCGGCCTGGGTCTCGGCCGCCTGCCGGGCTTCCGGGTCGACCGCGCCGGCGTGGCCGTCATCGGCGCGGCGGTGCTCGTCGTCACCGGGCTCGTCCCCTGGGACGCGGCCGTGCGCAGCGTGGACGCCCACACGCTGGCCCTGCTCTTCGGCATGATGATCGTGGCCGCCTACCTCAGACTCTCCGGCTTCTTCCGCCTGGTCACGCTGTGGGCGATCCGGCGGGCTCGGGGGCCGCGCAGCCTGCTCGCGGCCGTCATCGTGGCCTCCGGCGCCCTGTCGGCGCTCTTCGTCAATGACGTCGTCTGCCTGGTGCTGGCCCCGCTCATCCTGGCGGTGACCCGCCGGCTCGGGCTGCCGCCGGTGCCCTACCTGATCGCGCTGGCCACGGCCGCCAACGTCGGCAGCGTCGCCACCCTGACCGGCAACCCGCAGAACATGCTGGTCGGGAGCTTCTCGACGCTGACCTTCCGCGGCTTCCTGGTCCGGCAGGCGCCGGTCGCCGCGCTGGGCCTGGTCTGCGTCTTCGCCGTGGTCTGGCTCGTCTACCGGCGGACGCTGCCGCCCACGTTCGTCGAGCCCGCCGGCCGCGACCGCCACCCCGTCCACTACCCGCTGATGCTCAAGACGCTGGCCGCGGTCGGCGTGATGCTGGCCGCCTTCCTGGCCGGGGTGCCGATCGCGATCGTGGCGATGGGCGGGGCGGCCTACACGCTGCTGACCCGGCGGGTGAAGCCCGAGAAGGTCTACCGCGAGGTGAACTGGTCGCTGCTCGTGCTCTTCGTGGGCCTGTTCGTCCTGACCGCCGGGCTCGAGACCTCCGGCCTCACCGCCGAGCTCGGCCGCTGGGCGGAGCGCCTGGGGCTCGAGCGCCCGGCCGTGCTCACCGTGGCCGCCGCCCTGGTCTCCAACCTCGTGTCCAACGTCCCGGCGGTGCTCCTGTTCAAGCCGCTGGTCGTCGGCCTGCCGGAGCCCGACCGGGCCTGGCTCGTCCTGGCCATGGCCTCCACGCTGGCCGGCAACCTCACGCTGATCGGGTCGGTCGCCAACCTGATCGTGGCCGAGGCGGCGCGCGAGCAGCGGGTGACCATCGGCTTCGTCGAGTACCTGCGGGTGGGCGTGCCGCTGACGGTCGTCACGCTGGCGATCGGCTGGCTGGTGCTCTCGCTGGTGCCGGTATAGCCGCCGCGTCCGGCGGCCGGACCCGGAGGGGACGCCGGGCGTCCCCTCCGGGCCGTCTCGTCGTCACGACGCGCACGCCGGCCGGGCCGGTGCTCGCCGCGTCGCCTTCTCTAGTTGCCGGCCAGGAACTTCCGGGCCTGCACGACCTCCGGCCGCTCGGTGTCCGCGGTCTTCGCCAGCGTGACGAGCTGCTCGTAGTACCGGCGGGCCCGGGCCCGGTCACCGGCCTGCTCGGCGGCGCGGGCGGCGCCGGCCAGGCCGTGGAACCGGTTGGGCTCCACCTTGTGCGACTTCTCGAACTCGGCGAGCGCCTCGGCCGCCTTGCCGGTCTCCAGCAGCAGCTCGGCCAGCATCTCGCGGGCCGGTTGGATCGGCCCCGGCGTGACGGGGTGCTTCTCGGTGGCGTCCTCGCGGTCGGCCGCCTGGCGAAGCAGCGCCAGCGCCTCCTCGGTGCGGCCCTCGGCGCGAGCGATCCAGCCCGCCACCGCCAGCCGCTGGATCTCCGCCTGCTCGGCCCAGTAGGTGTTCCTGGCCGCCGTCATCGCGTCGCGCAGCGTCTCGAGTCGGGCCAGGGCCTCGCGGGCCACGGTCTGGTTGCCGCCGCGGGCGGCGCCGAGCCCGCGGGCGAACCAGACGATCGACTCGGCCTGGGGGAACTTCGACCACGACAGGGTCTGGGGGTGCAGCGTCAGCTCCGCCGCCTCGCCCCACTGCCGCCGCTCCAGCGCGTAGCGGGCCGGCATGGCGGCGAAGGCGAAGGCCGCGGCGAAGTGCTCGACGTCGACCTTGTCGATCCGGCGGGTCTCGTCGAGCAGCGCCCGGGCCTCCCGGTCCTTGTTGAGCTGCAGGGCCGCGTAGACCATGTAGTCCCAGGCGTGCAGCGCGTTGTAGGAGCCGGCCTCCAGCTTCGCCTCACGGAGCTCGGCCCGCGCGCTCTCGGCCGAGGCCCGGTTGGTGTCGATCGACTCCTGCCAGTAGCCCAGGCGCGTGAAGATGTGCGAGGGCATGTGCAGCGCGTGCGGCGCCGAGGGCGCGATCGAGGCGTAGCGCCGGGCGGCGGCCAGTCCCTTCTGGGCGATGGGCGGGAAGTCGTAGGAGTGGATCAGGTAGTGGGCCACGCCCGGGTGGTCCGGCTGCCGGGTGAAGATCGGCTCCAGGATGGAGGCCGCCTTCAGCTGGTTGGCGTAGGTCTTGTCCTTCGGGTCCAGGGTGATGTTCAGCGCCAGCGCGTAGAAGATGGACGCCTCGTCGTCCTGCGGGTATCGCTGGGCCAGCGCCTCCATCGCCTTCTCGTAGGCCAGCGCCCGCGTGCGGTGGTCGGCCTTGTCGTGGTCGCGGTAGAAGGCCTCGATGGCCGCGATGTAGTCGCGCTCCCGCTGGCTCCCGGCGCCGGCCGCTCGGGCCCGGGCCACCGCCGCCGCGCCGGACTTCAGCCGGCTCTCGGAGGGCGGTCCGGCCAGCGGGTTGCCGATCCACGCCACCGCCGCCCCCCAGTGGGCGATGCCGCAGGCCGGGTCGGCCTGGGCCGCCGCGTCGAACGCCTTGATGGCGGGGCCGAACCAGAAGGAGTGCAGCATGGCCAGCCCGCGCTCGAAGTGCGCGTGCGCGGCCGGGCTACACGTGGTGGGAAAGCTCACCTTGCCGAACCGGTCCGACCCGGCCGCCTCGGCCCCGGCCACGCCGAGGGCCAGCCAGGTCGCGAACGCGACGAGCGCTGCCTTCCTCATGTCCCCTCCTCCTCCCTGCGCACCGGGGCCCTTCCAGGTCCCGGCGGCCTGGGCCACCGCTCACGCCCGCGACCCGACGTCGCGGGCGTCGGGTGGCTCCAAGCACCGACCGTGCCGGATGGAGGAGCGCGGAAAATGGGCCATCCTCGCGCGTTCCGGCAAGGCGCGCTTGCGCCCCGGCCCGTCCCCCGCTGGCGAAGTGCCCGATGCCGGAGGGATTCCGGGGACGCAATGCCCGATGGCAGGGCCGCGCCGCCGTCCCCGGGGCCGGACCGGGGCGCGGCGTCCAGGGGAGCGCCTGGCGTGTAGCGCTATCAGCCACCGGCCGCTATGCTGGCAGCGCCATGGCGGCGGATCCTCGCCGAAGCCACCCGGCCCACGCGCGCCGAGCTCGCCGCTCGGGCGGCCGCGATCCGGGCCCGCCAGCGCCCCCACCAGTCGCGTGCGGTCAACCTGATCCGCAACGACCGGTCGCGGTGACGGTGCGCCGCGTCGCCGGGCGCCGGTTGGCGGGCGCGCGCGCAAGCGGGCCGGGCGCTACGCGGTGTCGCCGGCGGTCCCGGTCGTCGTCGACGCCTCGATAGCCGCGCTGTAGCTCGCCAACGAGCCGGACGCCCCGTCGGCCAGGCAGTTGCT
>DATLZL010000468.1:0-4491 GCA_035574035.1 Binatia bacterium
CCGGCGGCGCGCCTGAGAGCGCCGGCGCCGCCGCCGCACGGGGGTGGTACAACACTACCCCGTGCGAGCCTGGGTCCTCTCCCGGCTGGGGCAGACGCTGCTGGTCATCGCCCTGGCCCTGACGGCCGTGTTCTTCATGACCCGGCTCGGCGGCGACCCGGTGCTGCTCTTCCTGCCGACCGACATCCAGGCCAAGGACGTCGAGGAGTTCCGGGCCCGGCTGGGCTTCAACGACCCGCTGCCGGTGCAGTACGCGCGGTTCGTGGGCGGCGCGCTCAGGGCGGACTTCGGCGAATCGCTGCGCTACCGGCGCGACGCGCTAGGCCTGGTCCTGGAGCGGCTGCCGGCCACGCTCTTGCTCGCCTCGTGCGCCGTGCTTCTGACCCTCCTGATGGCGGTCCCGCTCGGGGTGATCTCGGCGGTGCGGCGCGGCACGGCGCTGGACCACGCCGCGACGGTCGTCACCGTCCTCGGGCAGGCCGTGCCCGGCTTCTGGCTGGGCCTCATGCTGATCTACGTCTTCTCGGTGCGGCTGGGCTGGCTGCCGACCGGAGGCACCGGCAGCGCGGCCCACCTGGTGATGCCCTCCATCGTGCTGGCCGCCTTCTTCTCGGCGCGCATCGCCCGCCTCACCCGGTCGGCGATGCTGGAGGCGCTCGGCCAGGACTTCGTGCTCACCGCCCGGGCCAAGGGCCTGGCCGAGGCGCGCGTGGTCGGCAAGCACGCGCTGCGCAACTCGGCCATCCCGATCGTCACGCTGGCGGGGCTGGAGATCGGGCAGTTGCTGGGCGGGGCTGTGATCACGGAGACGATCTTCGCCTGGCCCGGGCTCGGTCGCCTCACCGTCCAGGCGCTGCTCAACCGCGACTTCCCGGTGGTGCTGGCCGCCGTGTTCGTGACCTCCGTCACCTACACCGTCATCAACTTCGTCGTGGATCTGATCTACGGCTGGCTGGACCCGCGGGTCCGGACCTAGGAGACCCTCATGGACTTCCTGACCGCCGACGCCCTGGTGGCCCTGCTCACGCTCGCCGCCATGGAGATCGTGCTCGGCATCGACAATCTGGTCTTCATCGCCATCCTGTCGTCCCGCCTCCCGCGCGAGCAGCAGGCGCTGGGTCGCCGCGTCGGGCTCGGGGCGGCCCTGCTCACCCGGGTGGCGCTGCTGTTCGCGATCACCTGGATCATGGGACTGACCCGGCCGCTCTTCGAGCTCTGGCGGCCGTGGTCGGGCCGCGACCTGATCCTGCTCGGCGGCGGCCTGTTCCTGATCTTCAAGGCCACCCGCGAGATCCACGACAAGCTGGAGGGCGGCGCCCACCAGGCCCCGGGCGGCGGCCGAGCCGGCTTCGCCGCCGTGGTCGCCCAGATCATGCTGCTCGACATCGTCTTCTCCCTGGACTCGGTCATCACCGCCGTCGGCATGGCCGAGGACCTCTGGGTGATGGTGACGGCCATCGTCGTGGCGATGGTGGTCATGCTCTTCTCGATGGAGGCGGTGACCGCCTTCATCGAGCGGCACCCGACGGTGAAGATCCTGGCCCTGTCGTTCCTGCTCCTGATCGGCGTGCTGCTGGTGGCCGAGGGCATGGGCCGGCACATCGAGAAGGGCTACGTCTACTTCGCCATGGCGTTCTCGCTCTTCGTCGAGCTGCTCAACATGCGCTACCGCGCGCGGCATCCGGTGGCCCTCCACCGGCGCTTCGAGAACCCGGCCGCCTGATGCGGGCCCTCAAGGCCTGGGTCGGGATCGGCCTGAGCGGGATCGTGCTGCTGGCGGCGCTGGCGGCGCCGTGGATCGCCGGCCACGACCCCTTGCGGACGGACTTCGCCGCCGCCCTCCGGCCGCCGGGCTCGCCGGGACATCTCCTGGGCACCGACCAGCTCGGCCGCGACCTGCTGGCCCGCGTCCTGCACGGCGCCCGGCTGGCCCTCTTCATCGGGGCCTGCACGACCCTGCTGACCGCGGTGGTGGGCAGTCTGCTGGGGCTGGTGGCCGGGTTCGTCCGGCGCTGGCCGGGGGCGGTGATCATGCGCCTGGCCGACGTGCAGCTCTCGTTCCCCTTCATCCTGCTGGCGCTCACGATCAACGCCATCGTGGGGGTGGGACTCACCACCATCGTCGTGAGCCTCACCGCCGCCGGCTGGGTGGTCTACGCCCGGGTGGTGCGGGGTGAGGTGCTGTCGGTCAGGGAGCGCGAGTTCATCCAGGCGGCCGCCGCGCTCGGCACCGGCCAGGTGCGACTGCTCTTTCGTCACGTGCTGCCCAACGTGGTCCCCTCCATCGTCATCGTCGCCAGCCTGCAGTTTTCCCAGTTCGTGGTGGCCGAGGCGGCCATCTCATTCCTCGGCTTCGGCGTGCAACCGCCGCGGCCGGCCTGGGGCTCGATGCTGGCCGAGAGCCGGGACTTCCTCTACGTGGCCTGGTGGCTGGCCGCCTTCCCCGGCCTCGCGCTGGCCCTCACCGCGCTCGGAGTCAACCTCCTGGGCGACTGGCTGCGCGACACGCTGGACCCGCGGCTCCGGGTCTGAGCGCCGGGGAGCGGCGCCGGTGCCCGCCGGAGCCCGGCACCGCCGCGGCCCGTGTCCCCGGCGGGCCGCTCACCGGCTATACTCGGGGCCCACATCCCGCCGTCGAGGAGGGCTCGCCATGAAGCGCTGGGGTCGTGACGCCCTCGCCGCCGCCGTCGTCCTCGCCCTGACCGCACCCGCCGCCGCCCAGGACCGCGCCCGCACCAGGGAGGTCGTGGTCGGGCTCGGCGCCGAGCCGCGCACGATGCTGGCGGTGACGATCGTGGACTGGACGACCAACAACATGCTCGAGCACATCTACGACCGCCTGCTCGACCGCGACCCCAGGACCTTCCGGCCCCGGCCCATGCTGGCCACCGCCTGGCGGACGGTCAACGACACCACCTGGGAGTTCACCCTCCGCCAGGGCGTGCGCTTCCACAACGGCGAGCCCTTCACCGCCCACTCGGTGAAGGCCACGATCGACTACGCGCTCGACCCGGCCAGCAAGAGCCACTACGCGGCCTCCGCCTACTGGAAGCCGGTCAAGGAAGTCCAGGTGGTCGACGACTACACCGTGCGGTTCATCACCGAGAAGCCCTGGCCCAACCTGATCGACCACGCCTCGCTGACCAACGCGCTCATCATGCCGGCCAAGGCGCTCCGGGAACTCGGACCGCAGAAGCTCGCCCAGCACCCCATCGGCACCGGCCCCTTCCGGTTCGTCGAGTGGCGGCGCGACGAGCGCCTGGTGCTGGAGCGCAACCCCGACTACTGGCAGGGGCCGGCCGACGTGAGCCGGGTGACCTTCCGGTTCATCCCCGAGTTCAGCGCCCGGCTGGCCGCCCTGCTCTCGGGCGAGATCGACATCATGAAGGACGTGCCGCCCCACGCGGTGGAGGCCGTGGAGCGATCGGGCCGGGCGGTGGTCCGCTCGACCGTGTCCTCGCGCATCAACTACCTGGCCCTGGTCACCCTCAAGCCCGGCCCCATGCAGGACGTGCGCGTGCGGCGGGCGATGAACCACGCCGTCAACGTGGACGAGCTGATCGCCCAGGTGCTCAAGGGTCGCGCGACGCGGATGTGCGGCCCGCTGGCCCCGCCCAACGCCGACTACGCGCCGGTCGAGTGCTACGCGCACGACCCCCAGCGCGCCGTCGCCCTGCTGCGCGAGGCCGGCCACGACCCGGCCCGGCTGACCCTCACGCTCGACACCCCCTCCGGCCGCTACCCGCTCGACAAGGACGTCTCGCTGGCCATCGCCGCCCAGCTCCAGCGGCTGGGGATCAAGGTCAACGTGGTGGTCAACGAGTGGGGCACGCACCTGGACAAGATCAAGAACCGGACGACCGGGGACATGTTCTTCCTGGGCTGGGGGCCGGCGCTCTGGGGCCAGGGGACGATCGAGCCGCTGTTCAGGGCCGACCAGACCTACGCCTCCTACGGCAACAACAAGGTCCTGGACGAGAAGATCGCCCGGGCGGTCACGCTGGTCGATCCCAGGGCCCGGGCCGCCGCCTACGCCGAGCTGCAGCGGCTGATCCGGGACGAGGCGCCGTGGGTCTTCCTCTGGCAGCAGCACGACCTCTACGGGGTGGCCCGCCACGTGGAGTGGACGCCGCGGGCCGACGAGAAGGTGTGGATGTACGAGGCCCGGGTGAGCGCGCGATGAGCCTCACGGTCTTCACCCACGCGTTCCTGATCGACTGCACCGGGGCCGACCCCATCGAGGGCGCGGCCGTCGTCGTCGAGGACGACCGCATCAAGGACGTCCTGCCCCACGGGCGGGTGGGCCCGCTGCCGGGGCCGGTCACCACGCTCGACTGCCGGGGGGCCACGCTGATGCCCGGCCTCACCGACGCCCACGTCCACCTCTGCGCGGTGACCGAGAACATCACCGACCAGCACCGCTTCTACCCGCCCTCCTACATCGCGGTGCGGGCCATGCGGCGGGCCGAGGAGTGCCTGATGCAGGGGTTC
>DATLZL010000469.1:0-6141 GCA_035574035.1 Binatia bacterium
CGAGGGCGTGGCGGCGGTGACCTCGCCGGCGGCCCTGGTGGCCGCGCTGACCCCGCCGCGCGCGGTGTGGCTGATGGTGCCGGCCGGGCCGCCGACCGAGCGCGCCATCGACGAGCTCGCCGCCCTGCTCGCTCCCGGGGACCTGATCGTGGACGGCGCCAACACCCACTACAAGGACGACCTGCGCCGCGGGCCCGCCCTCCGCGCCCGCGGCCTGCACTACGTCGACGCCGGCGTGAGCGGCGGCATCTGGGGGCTGCGCGAGGGCTACTGCCTGATGGTGGGCGGCGAGCGGGAGGCGGTGGAGCGCCTGACGCCTGTCCTCGAGGCGCTGGCCCCGCCCGGCGGCTGGCGGCACGTGGGACCGGTCGGCAGCGGGCACTTCGTCAAGATGGTCCACAACGGGATCGAGTACGGCCTCATGCAGGCCTACGCCGAGGGCTTCGAGCTGCTGGCGGCGGCCGACTTCGAGCTGGATTTGGCCGCGATCGCCCGCCTGTGGACGCGCGGCAGCGTGGTGCGCTCCTGGCTGCTCGACCTCGCCGCCGACGTGCTGGCCGAGGACCCCAAGCTGGCCGGGCTCAAGGGCTGGGTCGAGGACTCCGGGGAGGGACGGTGGACGGTCGAGACGGCGGTCGAGAAGGCCGTCCCGCTGCCGGTGATCACCGCCGCGCTCTACGCCCGCTTCCGCTCCCGGCGGGAGAACACGTTCGGCGACCGGCTGCTGGCCGCGCTGCGCCGGGCCTTCGGTGGCCATGCCGTCCAGGGATGAGCCGTTCACGCTCGTCATCTTCGGCGCCTCGGGCGACCTGACGCGCCGCAAGCTGCTGCCGGCGCTCTTCGCGCTCTACGCCGCCCGCACGCTGCCGGAGCCGTTCGCGATCCTCGGCGTCGCGCGCACGGCCATGAGCGACGACGAGTTCCGCCGCCGCATGCGGGAGGCGGTGGCCGAGCACGGCCGCGTGCAGCCCGCCTCGGAGACGGTGTGGGAGCGGTTCGCCCGCAGCCTGGCCTACCTTCCGGGCGACCCGCGGGACCGGGCCCACCACGACGAGCTGGCAGCCGCCCTGCGGGCGATCGAGGAGCGCCGCGGCGGGCCGGCCAACCGCCTCTTCTACTGCGCCACCCCGCCCAGCCTCTACGACGACATCGTCGAGAACCTGGGCGCGGCCGGGCTGAGCCGGAGCCCCGACGGCTGGGCCCGGATCATCGTCGAGAAGCCCTTCGGCCACGACCTGGCCAGCGCGCGGGCCCTCAACCAGCGCCTGGCCCGGGTGTTCGGCGAGGAGCAGGTCTACCGGATCGACCACTACCTGGGCAAGGAGACGGTCCAGAACCTCCTCGTGCTCCGGTTCGCCAACGGCATCTTCGAGCCGCTGTGGACCCGCAACCACATCGCCAACGTCCAGATCACGGTGGCGGAGACGGCGGGTGTGGAGACGCGCGGCGTCTACTACGAGGAGGCCGGCGCGCTGCGTGACATGGTGCAGAACCACCTCCTGCAGCTCCTCTGCCTCATCGCCATGGAGCCGCCGGTCTCCTTCGACGCCGGGCCGGTGCACGACGAGAAGCAGAAGGTGCTGGCCGCGCTGCGCCCGTTCGACCCCGCCCGCGTCCGCGAGGTCGCGCTGCGGGGCCAGTACGCCCCCGGGTTCGCCGACGGCCGGCCGGTGGTCGGCTACCGGGAGGAGAAGGGCGTGGCCCCCGATTCGCGCACGGAGACCTGGGTGGCCCTGCGCTGCCTGGTGGACAACTGGCGCTGGGCCGGCGTGCCCTTCTACCTGCGGACCGGCAAGCGCATGCCCCGGCGCGCGAGCGCCATCGCCATCCAGTTCCACCGCACGCCGCACCTGATCTTCCGGCGCAGCCCGGCCGGGGTCGAGCCCAACCGCCTCATCATCCGGATCCAGCCCGACGAGGGCGTGGCGCTGACCGTGGCCGCCAAGGTGCCCGGCGCCGACCTGCGCCTGGGCCAGGTCCGCCTGGACTTCCGCTACGGCGAGGTCTTCGGGGGCGAGCCGCCGGAGGCCTACGAGCGGCTGCTGCTCGACGCCATCCACGGGGACGCCACGCTCTACCCGCGCGGCGACTGGGTGGAGCGGGCGTGGGCGATCCTGGAGCCGGTGCTGGCGGCCTGGGCGGCCGACCCCTCGCCGCCGCCGGCCTACGAGGCCGGGACGTGGGGCCCGGCCGAGGCCGAGGGCTTCATCGCCCGCGACCGCTTCAGCTGGCTGAACCCGTAGGCCGGGCTACCGCGCCGCCTGCAGGGCGCGGGAGGCGGTCAGCTCCACGTAGGTGTAGTACCAGCCCTCCCAGAGCCGGACCTGCAGCGAGTTCCCGCCCTTCTCGTACACCTGGGTGGTGCCGTGCGGCCCCGACGTGGTGTTGCTGACGCTGCGCCAGCCGTTGGCCTCGAGCGTCGTGCGCAGGGCGGCGGCCAGGCTGGTGATCTCGATCCGGCCCCGGTAGAGGAGCCGGGCCGCCTTCACCGTGGGCGACTCGATGATCGTGGACCGCTCCTCGACGTAGGCGAGCCCCTTGGGAACCGGGATGTCCTCGAACTCGCTGCGCAGCACGCGGGAGGACGTCGTGGCGCAGCCGGCCAGCAGCAGGACGACCGCGATGGTGCGAGCTATCGCCTTCGGCATGCGCGAAGGCTAGCAGAGCGCCGCCGGCCGGCCCAAGAAAATTGCGCGCCCGGATCAGAGCCGGATCAGCCGGGCGAAATCGGCTTCCACCGCCCGCGCCACCTCGGCCATCTGGTCGGCGGTGAGGTCCTCGTCGAGGATCAGCACGACGATCGCCCGCCCGCGCTTGGCCCGGCGGCCGACGTGCATGGAGGCGATGTTGACGCCCATCCGCCCCAGCGTGGTCCCGATCCGTCCCACCATGCCCGGCCGGTCCTCGTAGGAGAGCACCAGGATGTAGCCCTCGGGCGCGAACTCGATGTGGAGGTCGCGCAGGCGCACGATCCGCGGCTGGCCGTCGAACACGGTGCCGGCGATGATCTTTCGCCCCTCGCGGGTGTGGGTGGTCACCGTGAGCAGGCTCTTGTAGCCGTGCGTCTCCTCCTCGCGGCCGAGGGTGACCGCCACGCCCCGCTCGCGGGCCACCAGGTGGGCGTTCACCAGGTTGACCGGCCCGGCCATGACCGGCGCCAGCAGACCGGTCAGGACCGCCCGGGCCAGCAGCTCGGTGTCGGCCTGCGCCACCGCGCCCGCCACCGTCAGCTCCACGCGCTCGAGGTGCTCGGGGTCGAGCTGGACGCTGAAGCGGCCCAGCCGCTCGGCCAGGGCGATGAAGGGGGCGA
Organism: Binatia bacterium; assembly: GCA_035574035.1. Lineage (GTDB taxonomy): Bacteria > Methylomirabilota > Methylomirabilia > Rokubacteriales > CSP1-6 > DATLZL01. The sequence continues at coordinate 3,311 of DATLZL010000469.1, forward strand.
GCTCGGCCCGGGCAAGGGCGGCGCCCACCGGGATGTTGACGGCGAACTCCAGCAGCGCGCCGTCGCGGAAGGCCACCAGCTGCCGGGCCACGTCGAGGGCGACGTTGACCTGAGCCTCGGCCGAGTTGGCGCCGAGGTGGGGGGTGACCACGACCCGCGGGTGCTGGATGAGCCGGCGCAGAACGTCGCTCTTGGGCGGCTCCTCGCTCCAGACGTCGATGGCGGCGCCGGCCACGTGCCCGGACTCGAGCGCGGCCAGCAGGTCGGCCTCGTGCACGATGCCGCCGCGGGCACAGTTCACCAGCCGCACGCCGGGCTTCGTGCGCGCCAGCTCGCGCGCCGTCACCATGTGGAGCGTCTCCTCGGTGAGCGGCACGTGGAAGGTGATGAGGTCGGCCGTGCGCAGCACGGTGTCGAAGTCCGTGAGCTCGGCCCCGACCTCGCGGGCCCGGCTCTCGGAGACGTAGGGATCGTAGGCGAGCAGGGTGGCCTCGAACGCCCGCAGGCGGGCGGCCACGCGGGAACCCACCTTGCCCAGGCCCACCACGCCGACCGTCTTGCGGGCCAGCTCGGTGCCGTGGATGCTCCGGTCCCAGGCGAGCGCCTTGAGGCCGGCGTGGGCCTCGGGCAGCCGCCGCACCAGGGCCAGGACCATCGCCATGGTGTGCTCGGCGGCCGAGACCACGTTGCCGAGCGGGGCGTTGACCACCACGATGCCCCGCCGCGAGCAGGCCTCGACGTCGATGTTGTCGACGCCGACGCCGGCCCGGCCCACGAAGCGCAGGGCCGGGGCGTGGGCCAGCAGGTCGGCGGTGACGGCGGTGCCGGAGCGGGTGATCAGCGCCTGGCAGCCGGCCAGCCGCTCGGCCAGCGCCTCGCGGGAGGCGGGGCCGAGCTCGTCCACTTCGAAGCCGTGCCGGCGCAGGTAAGCCACGCCTTCGGGCGCGATCGGGTCGGCGACCAGGACCCGCACGTCAGAGGTGGATCGAGTAGCCGCCGTCGACCGGGATGGCGGCGCCGGTGATGAAGTCCGAGGCCGGTGAGGCCAGGAAGACGGCCACCCCGGCCAGGTCGCCGATCTCGCCCCAGCGCCCGGCCGGCGTGCGGCGCAGGACCAGCTCGTTCAGCCCCTCGACCTCCTGCCGGGCCCGCCGGGTGAGCTCGGTGTCGATCCAGCCCGGCAGCACCGCGTTGACCTGGATGTTGTCCCGGGCCCAGGCCGCCGCCAGCGACTTCGTGAGCTGGACGATCCCGCCCTTGGAGGCGCCGTAGGCCGGCGCGAAGGCGGCCCCGAAGATCGACAGCATGGAGCCGATGTTGACGATCTTGCCGCCGCCGGCCTTCTTCATGGCCGGGTAGACGGCGCGCGCGCAGAGGAAAGCCGAGGTGAGGTTGGTGTCCAGCACCGCCCGCCACTCGCCGAGGCTCAGCTCGTGGGCCGGCTTGCGGACGTTGATCCCGGCGTTGTTCACCAGGATGTCGATGCGGCCGAAGCGCTGCAGGGCGGCCGCGACCATGGCCTCGACCGAGGCTTCCTGCGTCACGTCGACGTCCACCGCCAGCGCGGGGGCCAGGCGATCGAGCTCGGCCACCGCCGCCCGCGACTTGTCCCGGTTGCGGGCGGCCACGACCACGTGGGCCCCGGCCCCGGCCAGGCCCCGGGCCATGCCCAGGCCGATGCCCCCGTTGCCACCCGTCACGATCGCCACCCGGCCTTTCAGGTCGAACATGGTCCCGTTCCCCCTCGCGTCCGGCTCACCGCCGGCTGGTCAGTGCCGGCGTCAGTTCCTGTACTTTGTTCAACACTGTTTGGGCCCCGGCGCCCCGCTCGCCCCGAGAATCGCCGGATTTCGGCGGCCGCTGTCTGGCACAGCAGGTGCAGAGGCGCGTGCTCGCTCATGAACCGACACCTCTGGGGCATCATCGTGGCAACGCGCGGGGGCCTCGGCTGGGGCTGCCGGCCGACGCTGGCCTCCCGGCCCGACCGGCACGTCCTGTTCCGGCGGACCCTGGAGCGCGCCGCGCGCCTCATCGCGCCCGACCGCCTGGTGGCCGTGCTGGCCCGCGACCACTCGGCATCGTACGACACCCGGCTGCCCGGCGCTCCCGCCGTGCGGCGCGTGCTGCAGCCGGCCTGGCGCGGCAGCGCCCCGGCGCTGTACCTGCCGCTGCTGCGCGTGGCTCACGAGGATCCCCACGCTACCGTGGCCGTCTTCCCAGCCGACCACTTGGTGGACGGCGAGGCGCGCTTCATGAGCTACGTGGCCCGGGCGGTGGAGGCGCTCGCGCAGCGTCCCGACCTCGTGCTCGTCATCGGCGCCCAGCCCTCCGGCGGCACCGCCGACCGCTCGTGGATCGAGCCGGGCACCACGGTGCCCGGCCTCGAAGCGTGGGCGGTCCGGACCGTGCGTCGCTTCGTGACCCGGCGCGCCGGGCCGGAGCCTCCGCTCGACATGGACGAGGCGCTCGTCAACACGCGGGTGGTGGTGGGGCGGGTCCAGCGCCTGCTGGCGCTCGGGCGTCGCTCGCTGCCCGACGTGCTCGAGAGCCTGGAGCCGCTGCAGAACGCCCTGGGCCGCCCGGAGGAGTCCCTGCTCTGCGACGCCGTCTACGAGCAGATGCCCTACGCCGACCTGGCCCACGCGCTGTTCGTGCGGCCGCAGGCGACGGCCGTCGTCACGGCGGCCGGCGTGCGGCTGCGCCCTCAGGCCCGGGTCCCGCTGGCGCCCGCCCTGGCCGGCTGACCGGCGGGCAGCGTCAGGCGCGCCTCGGTGCCCCCATCGGGCGGCTGGGCGAGTTCCAGGCGGCCGCGGTGCAGGCGGGCGATGCGG
>DATLZL010000470.1:0-4611 GCA_035574035.1 Binatia bacterium
AGTACTGGCAGGTGTAGCCGTCCCGGCGCAGGATGTTCTTCTTGTTGAAGGCCACCCTGTCCAGGAACGGCTTGCGTATGTACACCGCCAGCCGGATCACCGCCGGCAGCGCGAAGGCCCGCGACGGCGAGCGGACGACGCGGGGCGAGGCCTCGACCGCCTCGGCCTTGCCGGCCATGAGCAAGGTGATCGCGCGGCGGGCGTTCGTGAAGTGCAGCGGCTCGAAGCTGTAGTTGAGGACCAGGACGGCGATCTCGTCCATGACCGTTGCTAGGATAGCACACTGTCAGATCTGCACCGGTCACCCCCGCGCCAGGTTCTTGAGCAGAAACGCGAGGTTGGCGGGACGCTCGGCGAGCCGACGCATGAAGTAGCCGTACCAGTCCTCGCCGAACGGGACCAGGACCCGCAGCGGCACCTCCTCGGCCAGCAGGCGCGCGTGCAGGTCGGCCCGGATGCCGTAGAGCATCTGGACTTCGAAGCGGCCGGCCGCCAGCCGGCGCTCGGCGGCGCGCTCGCGGACTCGCGCGATCAGCCGCTCGTCGTGGGTCGCGAACCCGGTGTAGACCCCGCGGGCCAGCGCGTCCGGGGCCAGCAGCCGGTCGGCCAGCCGAGCGTAGGCGGCATCCACGTCGCGCTTGTCGGGGTACGCGATCGCCGGCGGTTCCCGATAGGCGCCCTTGCAGAGGCGGACGGTGGCGCCGAGGTCGATCAGCCGCTCGACGTCGGCGGGGGTCCGCCGCAGGTAAGCCTGGACGACGCAGGCCAGGTGCGGATGCTCGGGCCGCAGCCGGGCGTAGAGGTCGAGCGTCCGGTCGGTGTAGGCCGACGACTCCATGTCGATCCACACCCGCGTGCCGGTCGCCCGCCCGCGCTCCAGCACCCGGCCGAGGTTGCGGAGGCAGGGCTCCAGGCCCAGGTCCAGCCCCAGGTGGGTCAGCTTCAGCGACGGCAGCGCCTGGAGGTTGCGTCGCTTGATCTCGTCCAGCAGCTCGACGTAGACCTGCGCCGCGTGCTCGGCCTCGGCCGGCGTGCGGACGTTTTCTCCGAGGTAGGTCACCGCGCCCAGGATGCCGGCGGCGTTCAGGCGCTCGACCACCGCCAGCGCGTCCTCCGCCGTCGGGCCGGCCACGAACCGGCGCACGAGGCGCCGGGTGGCGGGCACGCGCTCCATCCACTCACCGATCCGGGGCCGGGTGGAAAGCGCCAGCAGGACGGTCCGCAGCGGGTTCATGCCTCCAGGGTCTCGGCCATGATACCTTCGCGCAGTCCCCAGTCGCTGACGAGCACCGTCGAGGTTCCGGTGACGTCGAGCGCGGCGGTGACGACGGCGACGCCGGCCATGATGAGGTCGGCCCGCCCCGGCTCCAGGCACGGCAGCGCCCCCCGCTCTGCCACCGTTAGGGCCCCCAGCCGCTCGGCCAGTGCGTCGATCCGGGACCGGCCGAGGCGGTGGCCCTGCACCCGCGCGGCGTCGTAGCGCTCGAGCCCCAAATCCAGCGCGGCCAGTGTCGTGACCGTGCCGGCCGTCCCCACCAGCACCGGCACTCCGGCCTCGGCGATCTCGCCCGGCAGGTCCCGCCGCAGGGTGGCGACGATCTCGGCCTCCATGGCGCGGTAGCGGGGCCAGTCCACCGCCTCGGCAAACGGGTACCGCTCGGCCAGCGCCACCACGCCCAGCGCCAAGCTCGCCGCGCGGACGATCCGGCCCCCGCGCGCCAGCATGAACTCGGTGCTGCCGCCGCCCACGTCGAAGGCCAGGAGCGGATCCGGCGCGGCCGACAGCCCGGCCAGGATCCCGCGCACCGTCAGGCGGGCCTCCTCGTCGCCGCTCACGACGTCCACACGCACCCCGGTCCGGGCGGCCAGCTCGGCGACGAATTCCCGCCCGTTGGCCGCCTCCCGGACGGCGCTCGTCGCCACGACCCGGATCGTCCCGGCGCCGGCCCGGCGGGCGCGCGCGACGTAGTCGGCCACGACCGCGGCCGTGCGGGCCATCGGCTCCCGGCCCAGCCGGCCGCTGACCGCCAGGCCTTCCCCGATTCGGGTCACGGTCTGATCCTGCTCGAGCGTGCTCCACGGGTGCCCGGACCCCTGCTCGGCGATCAGCAGCCGGACGGTGTTGGTGCCCAGGTCGATGGTCGCCAGCCGGCGGCGGTCCGGAATCACGGGGCGTGAGAGACGACGCCCCTCCCGGCGCCCGGGGCGGGCCGGCGGGGCGTCGTCGGACGGAAGCGGCCTACTTCTTCTTGAGCGTCCGGATGTAGTTCACCATCTCCCAGCGGTCCTTCTCCGGCAGGTGCTTCCAGGGCGGCATGGCGCCGCGCCCGTTGGTGATCTTCCAGAAGAGCTCGCCGTCGGTCTGGTTCTGGACCCGGGCCGACGTCCAGTCGGCGGGCTTGGGCGGCGGCAGCGCGGCCGCCGCCGGGCCGTCGCCCCGGCCGCCGGACCCGTGACACGACACGCAGTTGACCTCGATGTTCTTCTTGGCGTTGCCGACGCCCTTTACCGGGTTCTTGAGATTCTTGGCCTCGGGCGGCGCTTTCCACTCCTCCTGCGCCCGGGCTGCGGTCCCCACCGCTCCGGCCACGACCAGCGCGGCGGCAAGAGCAATGACGGCTCGACCCGCGATCTTCATGAGGCCTCCTCGACTACGTCGTGATCGCCTTCACAACCCCCGCCATTTACAACCCTTCGACGGCGCGGGTCAAGGCGCTATTCCGGTTGCTCCGACCGGCCGAGCGCCCGGTACATCTCCTCGACGCCGCAGAACTTGACCCGCGGCCGGCCGGCCGCCCGGCCCCGCTCCTGCTCGAGCCGGTCGATCACGAGCCAGTCCTCGTAGGAGACGACGGCAGGCTGGCGGGAACGGACCAGCCGCTCGGCCGCCGCCGGGTCGGGCTCCTCGGGGACCAGCGTGCGGCCGGTCCGGGCGTCCTCCAGCATGGCCGTCACCGTTTCCACCGCGTCGGGCTTGTTGGTGCCGATGACGCCGGTGGCGCCGCGCTTGATCCAGCCCGCCGTGTACTCACCCACCCGGGGCTGCTTGGTCTCGGGGTCCAGCACGCGGCCCTTCTCGTTCAGGATCACGCCCCAGCGCTCGTGGAACGGCACCCCCGGCAAGGGCACGCCCTGGTAGCCGACCGAGCGGAAGACCAGCCCCACCTCCAGGTCCTCGTAGCGCCCGGTCGGGCGGGCCTGCAAAGTGCCGGTCTCGGTCCGGTAGAGCTCGTTGCGCACGAGCCTGAGGCCGCCCACCCGGCCGTGCCCGTCGTCGCGGATCTCCACCGGGGAGACCAGGAAGCGCAGCACCAGCCGCTTGCGCCGCCCGGCCGGCCGCCGCCGGGCGAATTCCTGCAGGATCTGGACCTTCTTGAGGGTCGGCCGGTCGCCCTGCCGCTCGAGCTGCTCCCGCGTGAGCGGGTCCAGCTCGACTTCCTCCGGGCGGACGATGATGTCGGCGTCCGGCAGCTCGCCCAGCTCCTTGATCTCGGGGTTGGTGAAGGCGGCCTGGGCCGGACCGCGGCGGCCGAGCAGGTAGACTTCCCGCACCCGGCTGGCCGCGAGCGCCTCCAGGGCGTGGTCGGCGATGTCGGTACGGGCCAGCTCCTCCGGCGAGCGGCACAGGATGCGCACGACGTCGACGGCCACGTTACCCACCCCGATCACCGCCACCCGCTCCACCGAGAGGTCGAACTCGCAATCCCGGTAGTCGGGGTGCCCGTTGTACCAGGCGACGAACTCCGTGGCGGCGTGGCTGCCCGGAAGGTCCTCGCCCGGGATGCCGAGCCGGCGGTCGGTCTGGGCCCCGGTGGTGTAGACGATCTGGTGGTAGTGCCGGCGCAGGTCCTCCACCGTCACGTGCTTGCCCAGCTCCACGCCGCCGAAGAACCGGAAGCGGGGGTGGGCGGCCACCTTGTCGAAGGCGGCGGTCACCGCCTTGATCTTCTGGTGGTCCGGCGCCACCCCCAGCCGGACGAGCCCGTACGGCGTCGGCAGGCGGTCGAACATGTCGACCTCGACCGGCACCTGGTCCTGGCGGAGCAGCGCGTCGGCGGTGTAGTAGCCCGCCGGACCGGCGCCGACGATGGCCACCCGCAGGACGGTCATGGGCTCCGCAGGAGCTGGAGCTGGAGCGTGTCGAGCTCCCCCAGGTACTCGTCCCGCTGCGCCTTCACCACGTCCCCGATGGAGACGATGCCGACCAGCTGTCCGCCTTCCATCACCGGCAGGTGACGGATGCGCCGCTCGGTCATCGTGTGGCCCACGGTGCGCAGGTCGTCCTGCGGGGAGCCGATGATGACCTCGCGGGTCATGATCGCGCTGACCGGGCGTCCCAGGACCTGTTCTTCCCGCGCCAGCCCGCGGACAATGTCGCGCTCGGAGAGGATCCCGACCGGGCGGTTCCGCTCGTCGGTCACCACCAGCGCCCCGATGTTGTGCTCGGCCAGGCGGGCGAGCGCGTCCCGGATGGAAGCCTCGGGGTGGATCGTGACGACCTTGGGGCCCTTGCTGGCGAGCAGGCTGGCGATGTTCATGCGGCACCTCCGCCGCGCGGACCGCGCGGCGGGCCCATCTTACTCTGCCGGAGCGGCCGCGCGCTCGGCGGGC
>DATLZL010000471.1:0-15686 GCA_035574035.1 Binatia bacterium
GACCACCGAGATCGTGAACGACGAGACCAGGAGCCCCCCGAACAGCGCCAGCGTCAGCGCGCCGGAGCCCGTCCCCGCCTCCAGCACCCGGGCTCCGGGGAAGACGTCGGCCCAGAACAGGATGATCGCCAGGTCCTTCGGGTAGATGACCTGGGCGCCCCGCGGCATCTCCAGCACGAACTCGGCCAGAGTGGGCCGCAGCGCGAGGTAGCGCAGGCCGAGCGAGCTCCGCACCCACGAGCCCTCCGGCTGGCCGATGACCGCATCGTGCGGGATCCACCCCCGGTCGGAGTGGAAGGTCTCCGACTTGCGCAAAAAGATCAGGTGGCGCTTGCCGCGCTGGTCGATGAGCAGGACCTGCTCGCCGTCCTGGAAGGGCAGTCCCGCGTTCACGCCCCCGCCTCGCGCCGCCGCGGCGCCGGCAGCCCGAGCGCCAGCAGGAAGCCGGCCAGCGGCAGCAGGGCGCTGATCCACAGCACGGCCGGCAACCCCCAGCGGTCGGCCATCCAGCCGAGCAGCGTGACGCCGAGGCCGCCGCTGCCGATGGCGAAGCCGACGATGAGCCCCGAGGCCATGCCGGCGTTGCGCGGCAGGTAGGTTTGTCCGAGCACGACCGAGACCGTGAAGGTCGAGACCAGCACGGCGCCGAAGAGCCCGAGGGCCAGGAACGCCAGCGGCCCGCCGCTCGTGAGCATGAACAGCACGCCGAGCGGGGTGGCGGCCACGAACACCCACGTCATGAACGGCCGCGCCCCCCAGCGGTCGGCAAGCGGGCCGGCCACGACCGTGCCCAGCGCGCCGGCGCCGAGGAACACGAACAGCAGCGGCCCCACCAGGCGGGGGTCGGCCCGCAAGTAATCCACGTAGTAGAAGGGCACGAAGGTCGTGAAGCCCAGCTGGGTCCACGAGCGGATCGTCACCACCAGGATCAGGAGCGCCATCGCCCCCGGCATGTTGGCGCCGGCCGTCCCCGTCCGCCGCGCGGCCGGCGTCGCCGACGCCGCCGCCCGGCTGAGGACCGGCAGCACCGAGAGGAGCACGGCGGCGACCACCACGCTCGGCACGATCATGCCGAGGCTGCCGGCGACGCCGAGGCCGGTCACGAGCATCGTGATCGCCGGCGGGCCGAGCGCGATCCCGATGTTGCCGCCGAGGGAGAACCACGACAGGCCCGTGGCCTTGCGGTCGCCGGCCACGCTGCCGGCGGTCTTGTATCCCTCCGGGTGGTAGGCGGCGACGCCCAGGCCCATGATCACGACCAGGGCCAGCAGCGCGCCGTAGCCGGGCGCCACGCCGGTCAGGCCGAGCCCGACGCCGGAGACGAAGACCGACAGCGGCAGCAGCCAGCGCCGGGCCGTCCGGTCCGAGAGGTAGCCGAAGAGCGGCTGGATGATGGACGAGGTGACGTTGGCGGCCAGCACGATGGCGCCGGCCTCGGCGTAGGACAGACCGTGGGCCGCCTTGAGAAACGGCAGCACCGCCGGCAGGGAGCCCTGGTTGACGTCGATGACGAGGTGGCCCAGGGCGAGGAGACCGATGAGCTTGGCGTTGGGCCGGACGCGCTCGGCGGGCTCGACGTAGCTGGCGGCGGCGCTGCCCAGGGCCGCCGGGGACGAATCAGCCATGACCTGGCAATGGTACACTACGCCCGCGATGCCGGCACCGCCGCCGGGCGAGGCCGCGCCGCCGCCGGCGCCGCCGTTGAAGGTCCGCGAGCTGGGTCACGTTTCGCTGTTCGTGCGCGACCTGGAGGCGAGCCGGCGGTTCTACCGCGACGTGCTCGGCTTGACGGAAACGGGCACCGCCAAGGACGGCCGCCTCGTCTTCTTCTCGGCCGGCCGCCACCACCACGACGTCTCCCTGGAGCGCGCCCGGGTCGCAGGGCCGGGCCCGCCGCCCAAGGGGGCGCCCGGTCTCTACCACATCGCCTTCGAGGTCGGCACCACCCCCGCCGAGCTGGCGGCGGCCCGGCGGTGGGTCGAGCAGCACGGGCTGACGCCGTTCGGCGAGCAGGACAACGCCTTCTGCGTCCGCGACCCGGACGGTCACGCGATCGAGCTCTACGTGGACCTCCGCGGCTCCGGGCGGACGCGCCAGATGGCGGCCAGCCCGGCCGCCAGCGCGGCGACGGCGAGAGCGAAGGCGCCGAGGTAGCTGCCGGTGGCGTCGTAGATTTTCCCGCCGATCCAGGCTCCGAGCGCCTCGCCCGGCCCCACCGCCAGCGTGAGCCAGCCGTAGATCGTCCCGAACGAGGCGCCGGCGAAGATGTCGGCGGCCCGCGCCGAGGCGACGATGCCGCTCGACCCCTGGGCCAGGCCGTAGAGCAGCACGTAGAAGGCGAGCCAGCCGGGCCAGCCCGTCAACGCCAGCAGAGACAGCGCGCCGATGCCGAGGGCGGCGCTGGCGTACGCCCACGTCAGCGCCGGCGCGCGCCCCAGGCGATCCGAGAGCCAGCCGACGCTCAGGCGGCCGGCCAGGCTCACCAGGCTCACGCTGCCCAGCGCGGTGGCCGCCGCCGCTGGCGCGATGCCCTGCCCGATGGCGTAGGCGACCATGTGCGTGTTCATCAGCGGGAAGGCGCAGGCGGCGAAGAACCGGCAGGCGGCGAGCCACCAGAACGGCGCCGAGCGGACGGCGGAGGCCAGTGTCCAGTCTGACCCCGACCGGGCCGGCCCGGCGGCCGCCGGTCGCCGGCGGCGGAAATCCTCCGCCGCGGCGGGCAGGCGCTGGAAGGCGTTGAGCGGGACGACGAGCGCAAGCAGCAACGCCGCCCAGACCACCAGCGTGCCGCGCCAGCCGACGGCGCCCACCAGCCACTGGCCGAGCGGGATGAAGCAGAAGGCGCCGAAGCCGGTGCCGAGGTCGGCCACGGCGATGGCGCGGCCCCGCGCCTGCGGGTACCACAGGGCCGCGATGGCCATGTTGGCCTGGCTGCCGAACGCGGCCAGTCCGAGACCGCCCAGCACGCCGTAGACCGCCACCAGGGCCGCCAACGACTCCACCCGGCTGGCGGCCAGCAGCGCCGCCGCCGCCAGCCCGGCGCCGCCCTGGATGAGCCGGCGCGGGCCCAGGCGGTCGAAGGCCCAGCCGACCAGCGGCCCGCTGAAGCCGCCTAGCAGCAGGACCGCGGACTGCACCGTCGCCACCTCGGCCCGCGACGCGCGGAAATCCTCCACCAGCGGCAGGTAGAGCACCGCGAACGCCATCACGATGCCGTTCTGGACGGCCAGCGTGAGGGCGGCGGTGAGGAGGGCGCGCGGGGCCGTCAGGCGCCGAAGGCGTCGAGGCCGGTGATGTCCCGGCCGATGATCAGCGTGTGGATGTCGTGGGTGCCCTCGTAGGTGTTGACGGTCTCGAGGTTGAGCATGTGGCGGATGACCGGGTGCTCGTCCACGATGCCGGCCGCGCCCAGGATGTCGCGGGCCATCCGCGCCGTCTCGAGCGCCATCTGGACGTTGTTCATCTTGGCCATCGAGATCTGCTGAGGCCGGGCCCGGCCCTCCTCCTTGAGGCGGCCCAGGCGCAGGCACAGGAGCTGCGCCTTGGTGATCTCGGTGATCATCCACACCAGCTTGCGCTGCACGAGCTGGAAGGAGGCGATGGGCTTGCCGAACTGGATGCGCTGCTGGGCGTACTGCAGCGCCCAGTCGTAGCAGGCCATGGCGGCGCCGACGGCCCCCCAGGCGATGCCGTACCGCGCCTGGCTCAGGCAGGAGAGCGGCCCCTTGAGGCCCTTGACGCCGGGCAGCTTGTTCGCGGCCGGGATGCGGCAGTCCTGGAAGGACAGCTCCGAGGTGATCGAGGCCCGCATGGAGAACTTGCCGGGGATGTCGAGCGTCGCGAAGCCCGGCGTGCCCTTCTCCACCAGGTAGCCGTAGATCTCCCCGTCGTCCTCGCGGGCCCAGACCACGGCCACGTCGGCGATGGAGCCGTTGGTGATCCAGAGCTTGGTCCCGTTGAGCACGTAGCCGTCGCTCGTGCGGCGGGCGCGCGTCTTCATGCCGCCGGGGTCGGAGCCGTGGTCGGGCTCGGTGAGGCCGAAGCACCCGACCGCCTCGCCCCGGGCCAGCGCCGGCAGCCACCGCTCCTTCTGGGCCTCGGAGCCGTACGCGTGGATGGGGTACATCACGAGCCCGCTCTGCACCGAAGCGGCCGAGCGCAGGCCCGAGTCGCCCCGCTCCAGCTCCTGCATGATCAGCCCGTAGGCCACGTGCGAGACCCCCAGGCAGCCGTACTCCTTGAGCGTGGCGCCGAACACGCCCAGCTCGCCCAGCCGGGGGATCAGGTGGACCGGAAAGGTCCCGGCCCGGTGGTGCTCGGTGATGATCGGCAGGAACTCCGCCTCCACCCAGTCGCGGACGGTGTCCCGGATCATCCGCTCCTCGTCGGTCAGCAGGTCCTCGATCGCGTAGTAGTCGACGCCCCGGAACTTCTCCATGCTCGGCTCCTCAGAGGCGGATCGGGTTGAAGTCGGTGCCGTGGTCGAACGTATCGACCCCTTCGCGCGATTTCAACCACCCGACCGCGCCGTACGTGAGCGGGGTGGCGGCGGCCTCGTAGACGACCTTGGCGGCCCACTGGGCCACCATCATGCCGCCCAGCACGCCGGCCGGCACCGTCCCGGCGAAGGCCAGCCCGATGAAGATCGCCGAGTCGAGCCCCTGCCCGACCAGCGTCGAGCCGATGGTCCGCAGCCAGAGCCACCGCCCGCGGGTCAGGATCTTCACCCGGGCCAGCACGTAGGCGTTGGCGAACTCCCCGGCCAGGTAGGCCACGAAGGAGGCGAGCAGGATGCGCGGCGTCTGGCCCAGGATCTGCCGGTAGGCCTCCTGGCCCGGCCACATCGGCGCCGGCGGGATCTCGCCGCCCAGCCAGATGGCCACGACCATCAGCAGGTTGCACCCGAACCCGAGCCAGATCACCCGCCGGGCGGCGGCGTAGCCCCACACCTCGGTCAGGACGTCGGCCACGACGTAGGAAACGGGGAAGACGACGACGGCCGCCGGCAGCACCACGCCGCCCACGCTGATCAGCTTGGCGGCGATCGTGTTGGCCGTGAGCAGGCAGGTGATGAACACGGCCGCGCAGCTCACGAACCGCCAGGACACGGCCCCGCCCGTCAGACGTTGGTCGGGATGGCGGGCACATCCTCGCCCAGCGCCCGCTCCAGCGCCGTGGCCAGCTCCGCGTCGTGCTCGTGGTTGGTGGCGAAGATGCGGCACTGGGCGACCTTGCCCGGCAGGTACTTGAGCAGCTCGGTGAGCGGTTCGGCGGCTACCCGACCGGTGGCGGCGTCGTAGACGTAGATCTGGCGGTCGCCCATCTTCAGCGGGTTGAGCGGCCGCGGGTCCTGCAGCGCCATGTCGATGCGGAACGGGATGTCCCGCAGGCGGGCCGGCAGCAGCGCGCGGACCCGCCGCTCCACGGTGTCGGCGTCGAGGAAGGCCTGCCCCCGGCGGGGCTCGAAGAGGTCGAGGATGACCTCGTGCGACATCCGCCACTTCAGCCGGCGGTCCAACACCTGCCGCCACTCCGCGCCCAGCGCCCGGCGCTCGGGGTCGGCGGCGTCGTGCCACCGCCCGACCTCCTCCAGCAGCGTCCACTCGGTCAGGTGCAGGTAGGGGTGCAGCTCCTTGCGCGGGTCGTGGGGGAAGGCCAGGCGCATCGTGTCCCGGAAGATCTCCTTGAGGTGCAGGTCGATGCCCCGGGTGGTGCGGTGGTAGTAGACGTTGGTGTACATGTAGAAGCGGGCGTTCAGAAACATGATGAACGCCTGCAGCCCGCCCCGGTCCAGCGTGAGGCCCCGCTCGGAGAAGAACGAGTAGTACATGATGCGCTCGATGTCGATGGGCCCGACGGCGACGCCGCACATGTACGAGTCTCGCAGGACGTAGTCCATGTTGTCGGCGGTGAAGACGCCGGACAGCAGGGGCTTGAGGAAGGGCAGCCAGCGCGGGTGGGATTCGAGCGGCTGGGTGTAGGCCTTGCCCATCAGGTAGCAGATCCACTCCGGGTCGATTTGCTCGTCGGCCTGGAAGGGGCCGGTCGGGCTCCGCCGCAGGTGGGCGAGGATATCGCCCAGCTCCTCCCGGATGATCCGTTGGCCCATCCGCTCGTGGGTCAGGTCGTAGTCGGCCAGGAAGTTGTCGTCGAAGAAGTGGCCGAACGGCCCGTGGCCGACGTCGTGCAGCAGGCCGGCCATCCGCAGCAGCTCCTCCAGCAGCGGGGCCGAGGGGGCGTCGGGGAAGATCGCGCGCAGCGAGGGGTAGAGCTGCTGGGCGAACCGCCCGGCCAGGTGCATGGCGCCCAGGGAGTGCTGAAAGCGGCTATGCTCGGCGGCCGGAAACACCCAGCGCGCGGACTGCAGCTGGGGGATGCGGCGCAGGCGCTGCACCCAGGGGGTGTCGATGACGTCCTGCTCGGTCGCCTCGCCCGGCAGCCCGCCCGGCCGCGTGTAGAGGATGTACTGGTGGATGGGGTCGGCGATGAGCCCGCGTCCCTGGTAGGTGTCGGCGGCGCCCTTCATCGCCCAGAGGCTACCACTGTTCAGGGCGGCGGGACCCGGAGCAGCCGGTAGCGGTCGATCGAGGCCACGGCGATGACCAGCGTGCCGCCGCCGCGCTGGACGGCGATCCGCACGACCTCGCCGGCCCGGCCGCGCCAGAGCGCGGCATAGAACTCCTCCTGAGAGCGGACGGCGACGCCGTTGACGCCGACGATGCGGTCGCCCAGGCGGAAGCCGGCGTGCCGGGCCGGCCCCTGGGCGGCGAAGCCGTCCACCACCACGCCCTCGGCCGTCTCCTGGGTGTAGAGCCCCAGCCACGGCCGCGGCGCGCGGCTCAGCACGCGGCCGGCGGCGATCAGCTCGTCCTTGACCGGCGTGAACAGCTCGATCGGGATCACGAGGTTGACGTGCGGCGCCGCGCCCAGCCGCAGCGACCCGATGCCGATCACGGCGCCGTCCACGTCCACGAGCGCCGCGCCCGCCCAGGAGGGGCTGGCCGGCTCGACCAGGAACGCGCGGTCGAGCATGTACTCCCAGTAGCCGGAGAAGCGCCGCACGGCGCGGATCGAACCCACGACCTCCACGAGGGCGTTGTCCTCGTCCACGCTGGCCGTCCCGGTCGGGGTGCCGGCGCCGACGTCGCGCGAGTCCCCCAGCCGGGCCACCGGCCAGGGGTCGGGGCCCTCCAGGTGGACCACGGCCAGGCCGCTCTCGAGGTCGAGCCCCACCACCCGGGCCGGCACCCGCCGGCCGTCGCGCCGCTGGGCCTCGAGGCGCACGGCGTCCATCACGACGTAGCCCACCGTCACCGCGTAGCCCCGCGGATCGAAGACGACCGCGGTCCCGAAGCGCGTGCGCCCCAGGCGCGCGCTCGACGGCGCCTCGGGATCGGCCTGGACGTGGAGCGCGACCAGGGCCGGCTCCACCCGGCGGATGTAGGTCGGCGACGCCGCCACCGCGTTCGGATGCAGGCGGAACTCGGGCCCGCCCGGGACGGCCCCGGCCGCGGCCGGCAGCCCGAGCAGCGTGATCAAGACGAGAACGAGACGTCGCGCCATGGTGCCCCCCTCCATCGCGCGGTGGAGTCAGCGGCTTCCGTACTGCCGCCGGTAGTACTCCCGGAACGCGCCGGACTTGAGCGGCCGCCACCAGGCCTCGTTGTCCCGGTACCACGCCACCGTCGCCGCCAGCGCCTCGGCGAAGGGGTGGCGGGGCGCCCAGCCGAGCGCCCGGACCTTGGCCGAGTCCAGCGCGTAGCGGCGGTCGTGCCCCGGCCGGTCGGCCACCGGCCTGATGAGGCTCTCGGGCCGCCCGGTCAAGCGCAGGATCGCCCGCGTCAGCGCCAGGTTCTCGAGCTCGCAACCGCCGCCGATGTTGTAGACCTCCCCCTCGCGCCCGCGCCGCAGCACCAGGTCCAGCGCCGCGCAGTGATCGAGCACGTAGATCCAGTCCCGCACGTTGCGGCCGTCGCCGTAGAGCGGCAGCGGCTCGTTGTCGAGCGCGTTGGTGATGAAGAGCGGGATCACCTTCTCCGGGTACTGGTAGGGACCGAAGTTGTTGGAGGCCCGGGTGACCACGACCGGCACGCGGTGGGTCTTGAAGTAGGCCAGCGCCAGCAGGTCGCCGCCGGCCTTGGCCGCCGAGTACGGGTTGGAGGGGTTGAGCGGGCTGTCCTCCCGGGCCGAGCCGGTGGCCAGGCTGCCGTAGACCTCGTCGGTGGAGACCTGCACGAAGCGGGGGATCCGGAGCTCCCGCACCGCCTCCAGCAGGGTGAACACGCCGAAGACGTCGGTCCTGAGGAACGCGTCGGGCTCCATCAGCGACCGGTCGACGTGACTCTCGGCGGCGAAGTTGACGACGGCGTCGGTCCCCTCGACCACCTCGCGCACCACCTTGGGGTCGCAGATGTCGCCGTGCACGAACCGGTAGCGCGGCGAGCCGGCGACGTCGGCCAGATTCGCGAGGTTGCCGGCGTAGGTGAGCTTGTCCAGGTTGACGACGGTGTCCTCGGGGTGGGCGGCCAGGACGTGGCGGATGAAGTTCGAGCCGATGAAGCCGGCCCCGCCGGTGACGACGAGCCGCACGCTACCCGCGGCCTCCGGGCCGGCGGGCGCTCATCCGCGCGTCACGTCCCAGACGTCGGCGCCGACGAAGTCCCAGGGCAGGCGCCCCTCGTCGCACCGCTCGGGCTCGGCGGTGAACTCCTGGTCGACGAAGTAGATGACGCGGGCCGGCCCCCGGCCGAGATTGCGCACCCCGTGCGCCACGCCGGGCGGGATGCGCACCAGGCGCGACGTCCCGTCGCCCAGCATGAAACGCAGGTAGCGCCCCTCGGTGGGCGAGCCGCGGCGGACGTCGACCAGGACCATGAGCAGGCGGTCGGCGGGCGGCACGTACCACACATCGGTCTGCCGCAGGTGGACGTGGAAGGCCTTGATGGCGCCCGGCTCGAGCTCGCTGTAGTTGACTTGCCGGACGACGAACTCCTCGAGGCCCGCCAGCCGGCCGTCCCGCAGGCGCCCCAGCTCGGTGAACGAGCCGGCGTCGTCGTGGTGCCGGACCAGGTCCTTCAGCACGACGCCCTCGATCCGCGGCGCCGCCGCATAGGACTGGACGTGGAAGGCCCGCTTGGCGTCGGGGGTCAGCTCCATCGCGCGATGCCGGGCAGCATATCAGGTCAGCGCTCGGGCCGGACCAGCCGGGTCAGGTACTCGCCGTAGAGGTTGTTCATGGTCGAGGCCAGCCGCAGGACGTCGTCGGCGGCGATGTAGCCCATGTTGAAGGCGATCTCCTCCACGCAGGCCACCATGAGTCCCTGCCGCTCCTCGATGGTCTGGATGAAGGTCGAGGCCTGCAGCAGCGCCTCGTGGGTGCCGGTGTCCAGCCAGGCGATGCCCCGGCCGAGCCGCTCGACGTGCAGCGCGTCGGCCTCGAGGTACGCCCGGTTGACGTCGGTGATCTCCAGCTCGCCGCGCGGCGAGGGCTTGAGGCCCTCGGCGATCTCCACCACCCGGTGGTCGTAGAAGTAGAGGCCGGTCACCGCCCACGGCGACCGCGGCCGGGCCGGCTTCTCCTCGAGCCCGACGGCCCGCCCCCGGGCGTCGAACTCCACCACGCCGTAGCGCTGGGGGTCCCTCACCCAGTAGGCGAAGACCGTCGCCCCCTCCGGCCGCCGCGCCGCCCGCCGGACGTACTCGGGAAAGCCGTGGCCGTAGAAGATGTTGTCGCCCAGAGCCAGGGCCACGTTGTCCTTGCCGATGAAATCCCGGCCGATGAGGAAGGCCTGGGCGAGCCCGTCGGGGCTCGGCTGGACCGCGTACTCGATGTGCAGGCCCAGATGGGTGCCGTCCCGGAGCAAGCGGCGGAAGGCCTCCTGGTCCTGGGGGGTGGTGATGACCAGGATCTCCCGGATGCCGGCCAGCATCAGGGTGGACAGCGGGTAGTAGACCATCGGCTTGTTGTAGACGGGAACGAGCTGCTTGCTGATGGCGATCGTCAGGGGGTACAGCCGCGTCCCGGAGCCGCCGGCGAGGATGATGCCCTTCATCGGGATCTCGGCGAGTATAACGGACGCTCGGCGCGCCGACGAAACCACGGTCGGGACCGGGGAATCCCGTTTGACTCGACCGGAATTCGGGGGTTAGAGTGCGCCCATGAAGACTCTCAAGGACATGCTGGCCGAGGCTCGCCAGGTGGTCCCCGAGATGGGGCCCGTGGACGTGCAGAAGCGCCTGGCCTCGAGCGATCCGCCGATCGTCATCGACGTCCGCGACCCGGACGAGTACCGCGACGGCCACATCGAGGCCGCCACCAACATCAGCCGCGGCTTCCTGGAGTTCCGCGTGGGCAGCGTCGTGCCCGACCCCGCCCGCACCGTCGTGCTCTATTGCCAGACGGGACTGCGCTCGATCCTGGCCGGCAAGGTCCTCAAGGAGCTCGGCTACCAGAACGTCATCAACCTGCAGGGCGGCTATCAGAAGTGGGTGCAGTCGGGCCTGCCGGTGGTGCGCGAGGAGCCGTGGACGCCGGAGCAGATCCAGCGCTACAGCCGGCACTTCCTGCTCTCCCAGGTCGGCGAGAAGGGCCAGCGCCGGCTCCAGCGCTCCCGGGTCCTGCTGATCGGCGCCGGCGGGCTCGGCTCGCCGACGGCGTTCTACCTGGCGGCGGCCGGCGTGGGCACGCTCGGGATCGTGGACGGCGACGTGGTGGACCTGACCAACCTGCAGCGGCAGATCCTGCACACCACGGCCGACGTCGGCAAGCCCAAGGTCGACTCCGCCGCGCGGACCCTGAAGGCGCTCAATCCCGACGTGAACGTCATCGCGCTGCCCACCCGCATCGCGGTGGACAACGTGATGGAAATCATCCGGGATTACGACCTGGTCGTGGACGGCTCGGACAACTTCGAGACGCGCTACCTGGTCAACGACGCCTGCTATCTCGCCGGCAAGACCAACGTCCACGGCTCGATCTTCCAGTTCGAGGGCATGGCGACCGTGCTGGCCCCCGGCCGGGGGCCGTGCTACCGGTGCCTCTACCCGACCCCGCCGCCGGCGGGCCTGGGCCCCTCCTGAAGCGAGGCCGGGGTCCTGGGCGTGCTCCCAGGCGTGATCGGGACGATCCAGGCGACGGAAGCCGTCAAGCTTCTGCTCGGCATCGGGGAGCCGCTGATCGGCCGGCTGCTCACCTACGACGCCCTCGGCATGCGCTTCCGCGAGGTGAAGCTGCGGCGCGACCCGGACTGCCCGCTGTGCGGGACGTCCCCCACCATCACCGACCTCTCGATCCACATGGAGCGCGCGGCCGCCTGTGCAGTCACCCCCGACGGCCACGGCGAGCCGGCCCCGGCGGCGACGCCGGGGGCGTAGGGCGCGGCGTCACCGCGGCGTGGCGGGCCACGTCCTGCGGCTCCTCGAGGACCGGCTGGTCCCGGGAGCCGGCGCCGCGCTGCCGGCGCTGAACCGGGTGCTGTACGTCCTGGCCGGCGACATCTCGCTCGCGGCCGGGACGGAGCGGCGCCGCCTCGGCGCCGGCGGCGCCTGGTACGGTCGCGCGGCCTGCTCGGTCGAGGCCGGCGACGAGGGCGCGACCGTCCTGCGCTGGGAGCTCGCCGGAGGGGACGGGGCCGGCGGCGGCATCGGGGGCCCGGGGATCGACAGCCGAGCGGTGCTCTCGCATCCGATTGACCTCGCCCCCGGCCAGGCGTACCTCATGCGCTGCGACCGGGTGGATTTCGCCCCCGGCGGCGAGGCCCGACCGCACCGCCACCAGGGCGGGGGCATCCGTCGCCTGATCGCCGGCGAGCTCGAGGTCCGGATCGCCGGGCACGAATCACGCACGATGAAGCCGGGCGACGCCTGGTTCGAGAGCGGCGCCGAGGCCGTGCATGCCCTCGCCTCGCCGTCGAGCGCGACCGCCTTCATCCGCGTCTCGATCCTGCCGGCCGCGATCCGCGGCCGGTCCTCGATCGTGTACCTCGACCCGGCCGACGCCCACGTGACGCCGCGGCGGTACACCCTGTTCGTGGACGAGCCCATCGAGCTGCCGCGGTGAGCGACCGGCTCGCCGCCGCGAAACCGCCGCCGGCGGCCGGACGCCAGTGACACGGAGCCTGGGCCGGTCGCTGCCGCCGGCGCTGGTCGAGCGGCTCTCCCAGCGCGACCTGTCGGCTCGGCTGGGCACCGCGCTGCCGTTCGTCACCGTGGACGAGGCCGGACGCCCGCACCCGATGCTGCTGTCCTACCTCGAGCTGCGCGCCTACGACGCCGGCACCCTCGGCCTCGTGATCCAGTCGCGCAGCCGGAGCGCCCGCAACCTCTCCACGCGGGGCGCCGGGACGCTGATCGTGGCCGAGCCCGCGGGGATCTTCTACGTCAAGTGCCGGGCGCTCGACGGGCCGCTGCCGGTCGCCGGAGCCGAGGACCTGGGCTACTTCCTGCTGGCGGTGGAGGACGTCCTGGAGGACGCGGCGGCCGACCGGGAAGGCGGTCCTCGCCTCGTCCAGCCGCTGGCCTACGCCCCGGCGCCGGACCTCGGCGCGCCGTGGGTCCGGGCCACGCTCGCCGCCCTGGCCGCTCCCCGCGCCCGGGCGTGAGTCGGAGGGCGCCGGCCTACCGGCGCTCGTCGTCGGCCGCCGCCCGGTAGCGGCCGATCGTCACCTCGACCTCGGTCTCGCGGCCCTCGCGCCACAGCGTCACCTTCACCTTCTTGCCCACCGGCGAGGTGGCCACGACGCGCTGCAGATCGCGCGGGCCCTCGAGGGGCGTACCGTCGAGCGCGAGGATCACGTCGTTGGGCTTGACGCCGCCCTGGTCGGCCGGCTCGCCCGGCATCACCGAGCGGATCAGGACGCCGCGGGGCTCGCGCAGCTTGAGGCGGGCCATGTCCTCCTCGCCGACCTCGGTGATGCTGACGCCGAGCCAGCCCCACTCCACCTCGCCCTTGGCCAGGAGCTGCGGCGCCAGCATCTTCACCAGGTTGGACGGGATCGCGAAGCCGATGGAGCCGTTGCGGGCGGCCATGCTGTTGACCCCGATCACCTCGCCGGCCATGTTCACGAGCGGGCCGCCGGAGTTGCCGGGGTTGATGGCGGCGTCCGTCTGGATGAAGTCGAAGCCCGGAGCGGCCACGGTGAGCGGCGCCCCCATGCGGCTCACGATGCCGAACGACACCGTGTGCTCGAGGCCGAACGGGTGGCCGAGGGCCAGGACGAGCTCGCCCACCCGGAGCCGGTTCGAGTCACCGAGGGTCAGCGTGGGCAGCCCGCTGACGCCGTCGACCTTCAGCAGGGCGAGGTCGACCCGGCCGTCGCGTCCGATCACCCGAGCCGTGAAGCGCCGGCCGTCGAAGAGCCGCACCTGCGCGCTCGGCACGCCCTCCACCACGTGGGCGTTGGTGACGATCACGCCTTCGGGATCGATGATGAAGCCGGAGCCGCTGGCCCGGCGCTCTCTGGGCTCCTGCCCCTCCTCGCGCGGCTGACTCTCCCGCCGCACGCGCACGTGCACGACCGCCGGCTTGAGGCGCTCGGCCAGATCGGCGAGCAGCTCGTTGAAGCGCGCCAGTTCCGGAGGCACCGCCGCCGGCCGGGTGGTGGGCTCGGCCGGCGAGGCGGGCGCGAGCGCCGCGACGAACAGGGTGGTGACGAGCAGGGCGACGAGGACGCGCCGGGAGTCGTGGACCATGGCAGCCTCCTGACTGAAGCGGCCCCGAGTATAGCGCCGCCGGGAAGCCCGGCGCGGCGCGGACTGCGCGCTTCCGGCGCCGCGGGCCGGCCGGGGCGTCGGCCACGCCGACGGGGATGAGGCATCTGACGGAGACGGTCGCCGTCCCCGGGGGGCCGGGCGGCGGCTCAGGGAGCCTGACGGTACTCGGGGGCCGGGCGCGTGCCGGCCGGGACCATCACGCAGCGGCCGTCGGCGGTGCAGGCGACCAGGGGCGGCACGGTGGCCTCCCGGTCGTTGAGGCGTTGCTCCCAGTGGCCAGGGACGTGAAACGTTCCGCCGGGCGTGTCCACGTAGCGGTCGGGGACCCACACCCGGTCGGAAGGCGCCGTCCGGACCGGGGGCAGGGGGGGCAGCGGCCGCCGAACCGCCCGCTCCAGCTGGTCCAGCGCCGACCGGCCGGACGGCCCACCGCCCAGTTGCAGGGCGAGGAGCAGGGCCAGCGCCCATCCCCGCCCGCAGCCCGACCGCCGCTCAGCGGCCGACTTCACGGACCAGGTGCCCCAGCTCTGGCAGCAGCAGCCGCTCGAGCGCGAGCCGGCAGGCGTTGGGCGAGCCCGGGAGCGAGACCACGATG
Source organism: Binatia bacterium (assembly GCA_035574035.1). Classification (GTDB taxonomy): domain Bacteria; phylum Methylomirabilota; class Methylomirabilia; order Rokubacteriales; family CSP1-6; genus DATLZL01. Next base: position 14,306 of record DATLZL010000471.1, read on the forward strand.
CGCCGGCGATGCACGCCCATCTGAGCCCGCGACAGCATCGCCGCCGCGCCGATCTCCTGGTAGGAGAGCATCCGGAACAGCTCGCCGAACCCGGGCAGGCGCTTGTCGAGCAAACCTTCCACGGCCTCGAAGGTCGAGTCGCGCGAGGTGATGCCGGTGCCGCCGGTCAGGATGACGACCTGCACCCGAGGGTCGGCGCAGGCCTCGCCGACGACGCGGACGACCTCGGCCGGCTCGTCGCGGATGATCGCCGAGCCGACGACCTGGTGGCCGGCCTTGGCCAGACGCTCCCGGATCAGCGACCCGCTGGTGTCGGTCTCCGGCGTCTTCGTATCGGAGACCGTGAGCACGAAGCAGCCCACCGAGCGCGGGGCGTGGGCCTTGTGCTCCTCGGGCGTGGCCGTGGCGGGGATGTCGGCCGGCGGCCGCTCGCTCACGGGGCGGTCCCCCGTCCGGAGGCCCCGCCCTCGCCGGCGGGCCGCTGGCCGGGCGCCCGCTCGGGCCGGACGCCGCCGCCACAGGCGCGCTCCAGGATCTCCACCAGGTGCAGGACACGCACCGGCGAGCCCCGGGCCTCCAGCCCACTGCGGATCTGCAGGATGCAGCCCGGGTTGGCGGTCACCACCGCCTCCGCCCCGGTCGAGACGACGTGCCGCAGCTTGCGCTCCAGCAGGCGCGCGGCCATCTCCGGCTGGGTGAGGTTGTAGATCCCGGCCGACCCGCAGCACCAGTCCGACTCGGGCAGCTCGACCAGGCGCAGACCCGGCACCTGGGCGAGCAGCGCCCGGGGCTCCGCGCGGATCTTCTGCCCGTGCACCACGTGGCAGGGGTCGTGGTACGTCACCCTAATGGGCACCGGCGCCAGCGGGCCCCGGAGCGGCTCGCGGGCGAGGAACTCGGCGAGGTCGCGGACCGATGCCGCCAGGCGCCGAGCGCGCTCGGCCCAGACCGGATCGTCGGCCAGGAGCTGGCCGTACGCCTTCAGGTGGGCGCCGCAGCCCGAGGTGTTGACGATGATCGCCTCGACCGGGTCCCGCTCGAAGGTCTCGATGGTGCGGCGAGCCAGGATCAGCGCGCGCGCGTGGTCGCCGGCGTGGGCGTGGAGGGCCCCGCAGCAGCCCTGCTCGGGCGGCACCACGACGTCCCAGCCGTTGCGGGCGAGCACGCGGGCCGTGGCCTGGTTGTGGGCGCCGAACACGACGGCCTGCACGCAGCCGGTGAGCAGCGCCACTCGCCCGCGACGCGGCGGCTCGGCCGGGATGAAGGGCGGCAGCGGCCCGCTCTCCGACGGCGGGGGCAGGGGCGGCAGGAGCGCCTCCCAGGCCGGCAGCGTGCCGGGCAGGCGCTTGTCGAGCAAACCTTCCACGGCCTCGAAGGTCGA
>DATLZL010000472.1:0-6307 GCA_035574035.1 Binatia bacterium
GGGCTGCGGAGCAACCGCCGCTACGGGTACGTGTACCGCGCGTGAGAGGAGGACCGGGGCCGGCGCCGGGGCCGGCCCCTTGCCGACATCCCGGGCGCGCGGGACACTGGAGCGGGGCGCACCGGCGCCCCGCTCTCGACCACTGCGGGCCGGGTCCCGGCTCCGCCGGACGACGAGGTGTTGCATGACACGCACCATCCGCCGCTCGCTCGCCGCGCTCGTCCTTGCGCTCTGGCTTGCGCCCCCGGCGGCGGCCGGCTCGCCGGCAGGCCACGCCACCTTCTCGCCGGGGCAGACCCTCCCGGGCGGAGTCATCCACCCGAGTCACCTGCCCGGAGGCCACATCCATCCCGGCCACCTGCCTGGAGGTCCCGTGCACTTCCCGCACCACGGCGGCTTCCGCCATCACCACGGCTTCAAGCCGCACGTCCACCATCACTTCCACGTGGCGCCGCACTTCGGGTTCAAGACCCATGTCCACCGTTTCCACTTCGTGCACCCATCGCCCGCGATCATCGTCGCGCCGCCGGGCGCGGTGATCCTGACCCCGGGCTGGCACTGGACCGGCTGGGGCTGGGTATGGGTGCCGTGGTAGCCGGCCGGGCGTGAGATTCAGGCCGGCCGGTGGACCTTGCGCCACCGGCGCCGGCCCAGGATCTCGCGGGCGGCGTTGAAGCCGGGCGCGCCCATGACGCCCCCACCGGGGTGGGCGGCCGAGCCGCAGAGGAAGAGCCCGGGAACCGGCGTCCGGTAGTCGGCCCAGCCGGGCACCGGCCGGAACGCGAAGAGCTGTCCCAGGGTCATGGCGCCCTGGAAGATGTTGCCGCCGGTGAGGTTGAAGACCCGCTCGAGATCGAGCGGCGTCAGCACCTGCCGGTCGAGGACGGAGCGCTTGAAGTTCGGCGCGTACTCGTCCAGCACCTCGAAGCACCGGTCGGCGAACGAGTCCCGGAGCGCGTCCCAGGTGCCCTCGCGCAGCGTGTAGGGCGCGTACTGCACGAAGATCGACATCAGGTGCCGTCCGGGCGGCGCCACCGTCGGGTCCACCACCGACGGGATGGTGATCTCCAGCACCGGCCGGGCCGAGGGCCGGCCGTACTTGGCGTCGTCGTACGCGCGCTCGATGTAGTCGAGGTCCGGGCAGATGTGGATGGTGCCGCGGTGGTGGGGCGCCGGCGCCCGCCCGGGGCGGGCGGCGAAGTCGGGCAGCTCGGCCAGCGCCACGTTGATCTTGAGCGAGGCGCTGGCGTAGTCGATGCGCTCGACCGCCTCTCGGAACTCCGCAGGCAGCAGGCCGGGCTCCAGCAGGCCCAGGAACGTGACGCGGGCGTCGGCGTTGCTGGCCACGATCGGGGCGGCAAACTCGTCCCCCGTCGCCAGCGCCACGCCGCTCACGCGCCCGCGCCGCACCAGGATGCGGCTCACCTCGGCTCCGCAGCGGATGTCCGCGCCCCGGTCCCGCGCCGCCGACGCCAGCGCCTGGGTGAGACCGCCCATGCCGCCGCGCACGTAGCCCCAGACGCCGCGCCGGCCGCCGGTCTCGCCCATGACGTGGTGGAAGAGGACGTAGGCCGTGCCCGGCGTGCTTGGGCTCGCCATCGCGCCGATGATGGCGTCGGTGGCCAGCGTGGCCTTGAGCGGCTCGGACTCGAACCAGCGCTCCAGCACGGGCCGGGCCGCGCCGGTCAGGATCTCGACCGCCTCGCCGGCGGCCGGGCCCAGGCGACGCACCACCCGGCCAAGCCCCAGCAGCCGGCGCAGGTCGCGCAGGCGCGGGCGGACCACGTTGGGCGGCGTCATCGTGAGCATCGGCTCGACGAGGGCCGCCACGCGCTCCAGCATCGCCTCGTAACGCGGGTAGCGCTCGGCGTCGCGCGGGCTGAACATCGCGATCTCGCGCCGGGTGAGCTCGGGGTCCGGCCCCATGAGCAGCGAGCGGCCGTCGGGAAGCGGCGTGAACGACGACGGATCGCGGGGCAGGACCTGGAATCCATAGTCCCCGAGGCGAAGGTCGCGGACGATCTCCTTCCGGAAGAGGCTGGTCACGTAGGCGGCGGTGGAGACGCGGAAGCCGGGAAAGACTTCCTCAGTCACGCAGGCGCCGCCGACGACCTCGCGCCGCTCGAGCACCAGCACCCGGAGGCCGGCGCCCGCCAGGTAGCCCGCGGTGACGAGGCCGTTGTGTCCGGCCCCGACGATGATGGCGTCGTACTGCGAGGCGGCGCCCGCCATGCGGCCATTATTCCAGAGGCCGCCAGCGCGGATGTTCGAGCGGGCCCGCGGCGGCGGCGCCGGTGGAGGACCGGCGCCGCCTTCGACGGGCGACGCCGGGTCGGCCGGGCCGCGATCAGCCGGCGACGAGCCTGGCCAGCGGCTCCAGGTGGGCCGGGTCGGGCTTGAGCGTCCCCGGCGGGTAGCGACGGAAGATCGCCACCACGGCCTCGTTCACCGGCGTCGGCACGCCGGCCCGGCGCCCCTGCTCGACCACGTAGCCATTGAGGAACTCGATCTCGGTCCGGCGCCCGCGCAGCACGTCCTGCAGGAGCGAGGGACGGCCTCCGGCCAGGTGCCGGACGCTCCGGGCCATGTCGGCCTCCACCTCGGCCAGGCCCCGGCCCTCGGCGGCGGCCAGATAGCGGTCCGGCGCGATGCCGTAGATCGGCTCCACCTGGTGCCCGAGCGCGCGGCCGACTCGGATGACCTCGGCGGCGATGTGGATGGCGATCCGCCGCGGCACCGGCTCGGTGCGGACCTCGGCCGAGCCGTAGCCGCTCAGCCCGGCCAGCGGGTTCGCCATGCAGTTGACGGCCAGCTTCGACCACCGCTCGCCGAGCAGGTTGGTGGTGACGCGCGCCGGCGCCACGGCGCTCAGGACCTCCGCCAGCCGCCGGGCGCGAGGCGTCTCGCGGCCGTCCAGCTCGCCCACCGTGAATCCCACCGCGCCCGTGTCGGTGCGCATGGCGTGGCCCGGCTCGTAGAGGCCGGCCCCGATCGTGATGACGCAGCCCAGGGTGCGGTCGCGGCCGGCGATGGCGGCCACCCGCTCGTCGTTGACGCCGTTCTGGAAGACGGCCACGTAGCCGTCGGGCTCGCGCAGCACGCGCCGCCCGAGCGCCGTCGCCCACTCGGTGTCGTAGCCCTTGACGGCGATGAAGAGAGCCTCGAACGGCTCGGCGATGGCCTGGACCTCGTGGAGGTGCAGGGCGGTGACTGGCACCCGGTGCTCGCCGCAGGTCCCGGACAGGCGCAGCCCTGCGCGCTTCATCGTCTCCACGTGCTCCGGCCACTGGTCGATGAGCGTCACGTCGTGCCCGGCCCGCGTCAGCAGCCCGCCCACCACGCAGCCGATGGCCCCCGCCCCGATGATGCCGATCCGCATGCCCGCCTCCCGCGCCGGTCGGTGGCCCCGCCGGCGGCGCCGGGAAGCCTATCACTTCCGCTCCGGGACCCCAAAGGCGCGACGCTTGATCCGACCTCCGGCGGGTGCTACGGTTCACGCGCGTCGACTCGTCGGCCGATCGGGGGAGGCTTTCGTGAAGTGCCCGCGCTGCCAGCACGACGTGCCCGGCGACGCCCGCTTCTGTCCCGAGTGCGGTCATCCCCAGGCGCGGCCCTGTCACGCGTGCGGCACGCCCAACGCCACGGCCCACAAGTTCTGCGCGGCGTGCGGACATCCGCTGGGCGCCGAGCCGCGGGCGCCGGTCTCCGAGCTCCTCACCTCGCGGGCGGCGCTGGAGGGCGAGCTCAAGCAGGTCACCGTCCTCTTCGCCGACGTCAAGGGCTCGCTCGAGTTGCTGGCCGGGCGCGACCCCGACGAGGTGCGCCAGCTTCTCGATCCGGTCCTGGAGCGGATGATGGAGGCCGTGCACCGGTACGAGGGCACGGTGAACCAGGTGATGGGCGACGGTATCATGGCCCTGTTCGGCGCGCCGGTCGCCCACGAGGACCATGCCATCCGCGCCTGCCGGGCCGCCCTCCGCATGCAGGCGACCATCCAGGCCTACGCCGCCGAGGTGCAGGCGCGCACCGGTCTCGTCATCCGGGTCCGGGTCGGCCTGCACGCCGGTCGCGTGCTGGTGCGCTCCATCGGCAACGACCTGCGGATGGACTACACCGCGGTCGGCGAGACCACGCACCTGGCGGCCCGCATGGAGCAGCAGGCGGCACCGGGCACCATCCTGGCCACCGCCGACGTCGAGCGGCTGGTCGGCGACGCGATCCGGCTGCGGCCGGTGGGGCCGGTGGCGGTCAAGGGTCTGGACCACCCGGTGGAGACCTACGAGGTTTTGGGCGCCGGCGCCGACCGCGGGCGGCTGGCCGCCAGCGTGCAGCGCGGCCTGAGCCCGTTCGTCGGACGCCGGGCCGAACTGGAGCTGCTGCGACAAGCCCTGGCCCGCGTGCGGGAGGGCCACGGCGAGGCGGTGGCGCTGGTGGGCGAGGCCGGCATGGGCAAGTCCCGGCTGGTGCACGAGTTCCGGCAGACGCTGGCCGACGAGCCGGTCACCTATCTGGAGGCGCGCTGCCTGCCCTACGGGGCCACGGTGCCGTTCCTGCCGCTGGTGGACATGCTGCGGACGACGTGTCGGGTGGCGGAGGCCGACAGCCCCGAGGTCATCGCCGGCAAGGTCGGGCGCGCGCTCGAGGTCCTGGGCCTCGACCCCGGCGCCGCCCCGTACCTGCTGCGGCTGCTCGGCGTGAAGGAGGGGACCGAGACGCTGGAGGGCCTGACGCCCGAGACGCTCCACGCCCGCACCTTCGACGTTCTGTGGCAGATGCTGCTCAACGGCAGCCGGCGCCGCCCGATCGTCCTCGCCTTCGACGACTACCACTGGGTCGACCAGGCCTCGGAGGCGTACCTGACCTCGGTCGTGGAGGGGTTGCCGGCGGTGCCGGTCCTGCTGCTCGTCACCCACCGCCCGGGGTACCACCAGCCCTGGGCCGACCGCTCGTACGTCAGCCGCATCGCGCTCCGCCCGCTGTCGCCCCGCGACGGGATGACCATCGTGCGGGCCGTGGTCGCCGCCCGGCCGGTGGCCGACTCGGTGCTCGAGCTGGTCGTGCGCAAGGCCGAGGGGAACCCCTTTTTCCTGGAGGAGATGACCCGCGCGCTCGGGGCCGGCGAAGGCGCCGCCGTCCCCGACACGATCCACGACATCCTCGCCGCCCGCATCGACCGGCTGCCCGAGGCGCCCAAGCGCCTGCTGCAGGTCGCCTCGGTCCTGGGCCGGGAGGTGTCGCCGCGGCTGCTGGAGGCGGTCTGGGACGCTCCGGCCGAGCTACCCGACCTGCTGGCCGAGCTCACGCGCCTGGAGTTCCTCGACGAGCACGCCGGCGAGGCAGGCGCGGTCTACGCGTTCCACCACGCCCTGATCCAGGAGGTCGCTTACGAGACGCTGCCGACCACCCGGCGCCAGGCCCTGCACGCCGCGGCCGGGGCGGCGCTCGAGCGCCTCTATGCCGGCCGGCTCGAAGAGGCCTACGACCGGCTCGCCTACCACTGGTCGCGCACGACGAACGCGGCCCAGGCGCTGCGCTACCTGCGCGCGCTGGCGCGGCGGGCGGCGCGGAGCTTCGCCCACGCCGAAGCCCTGGCGGCCCTGCAGGCCGCCTTCGCGCACGTCGAGCGGCTCCCGGCCGCCGAGCAGGAGCGCTGGCGCGCCGAGCTCGCGGTGCTGCAGGCGCTGTCGCTGTTCCTGCTGGGGCGCCTGACCGAGACCCTCGAGGTCCTGCTCCGCCACCAGGCGGCCGTCGAGCGCACCGCCGACGCGGCGCGCCTGAGCTGGTACCACTTCCTGCTCGCCAACACGTATGCGTTCCTCGGCGAGCTCGACCAGGCCGAGGCCCACGCCCATCGCGCGCTCGACATCGCGGCCGCGGCCGGCGACGACGCCACGCGAGGCAAGGCCTGTTACGTGCTGGCGGTGACGGCGTACTCGGGAGGCCGTCCGGCGCGGGGCGCCGACTGGGCGCGGCAGGCGCTGGCCCGGCTCGAGCAGGCCGGTGACCCGCGCTGGGAGGGCTACGCCGCCTGGGCGCTCGCGATCAACCTGATCTGTCTCGGCGAGGTGGCCGGTGCCCGGGCGGCCTGCCGCCGGGCCCGCACCCTCGGGGCCGCCGCCGGCGACCCCCGGCTCGAGCGCTCAGCGGCGTGGACAGCGGGCTTCATCGAGGCCTCGGCCGGCGAGTGGACGGCCGGTGTCCAGGCCTGCGAGCAGGGGCTGGCGGCCTCGCCGAATCCCCTCAACACCGCCCTGGGCCAGGGGTTCCTCGGCTACGCGTGCCTCGTGGGCGGCGCGCTCGACCGCAC
>DATLZL010000473.1:0-11041 GCA_035574035.1 Binatia bacterium
GTCACGCCGCCTCCGTGTTCTCCGCGAAGTAGGGCGGAACCGGCGGGCCCCACTGGTAGAGCGCGTCGCGCTCGTCGAAGTCCCGCGGCTGCCAGGCGCAGTCCTCCGGGATGTAGTCGATGTCGTGGAAGTACTCGGCGAAGCTGCCCCAGGGGTCGCGCACGTAGTAGAAGAAGTTCGAGCCGATCACGTGCCGCCCCAGGCCCCAGCCCTGCTCGTAGCCCGCCTCCCGCATGCGCTGGGCGCCGAGCGCGATCTCATCCACGCTGCCGACCTCCCAGGAGCCGTGATGGAAGCCGGGCGCCTTGGAGGTCAGGAACGCCAGGTTGTGGTGATCGGTCGTGCACCGGAGAAACGCCACCACCGAACGGGCCCGGTCGCTGAGCCGCATGCCCAGCACCCGGGTGTAGAAGGCGAGCTGCCGCTCGAGGTCGGGCGTGAAGAGCAGGACGTGTCCGAGCCGGCGGGGCCGGGTCTCGAGGTCGTGGCGGTACCCCCGGCTCGCGACCCGGCTCACGTGGCCCGGGCTGTTGATCGCCAGCGGAGGATCGGGCGGCGGCGCCTCGGCCCCCTCGGGGCGGATGTTGACGAAGTTGCCGTCGGGGTCCCGGATCCAGAGGCCGCCCTCCGGGGCGCCCCGCGGCGGGTCGACCTCGCGCACCCCGGCCCGGGCCAGCGACTCGCGGACCTCGGCGAAGTCATCGCCCGGCGCCCCGAAAGCCAGGTGGTGCAGCCGCTTGCGGGGCCCGGGATAGAGCAGCACGGCCTCGCGCTTGAGGGGAGCCGGCCGGAGCGCGACGACGTCGCCGCGGGCCCCGGCCTCAGCAAGGCCGAACAAACGGTAGAACGTCTCGCCCTTCTGCTGGTCGGGAACTTCCAGCGCGTAGTGGAGGAGCGCGCGGACTGGCATCGCCGGTGCCTCCCGGACGTCCGGTTCGAGCGCCGTCACTATACTGGCGGGCCCAGGCGCGGGCAACCCGCGATGAGCGCCGATCGAACCGGCGGGCGCGCCCGACGGCCCGAGCCGCGCCGCCGGGCGCCCGTGGTATAAGACCCAGCCATGCGAGGGAGCACCGAGCGCTTCCTGACCACCCACACCGGCAGCCTGCCCCGCGCCGACGACCTGGTGCGGGCCATGTTCGCCCGCGAGGAGGGGGTGCCGGTCGACGCCGCCGCGCTGGCGGCGCGCATCCGGGCCGCGGTGGCCGAGGTCGTGCGCCGGCAGGTCCAGGTCGGTCTCGACGTGGTCAACGACGGCGAGCAGAGCAAGCCGAGCTACGCGACCTACGTGAAGGACCGGCTCGCCGGCTTCGGCGGCGAGAGCCATCCGCTCCAGTACCGGGACCTGGTGGACTTCCCGAGCATGGCCCGCCGGGTGTTCGGCGATCCCGGCCGCTCCCGGCGCCGGACGCCGGCCTGCACCGGGCCGGTGGCCGTGCGTGACCCGGGCGCCGTGCACGCCGACATCGAGAACCTCCACGCGGCCCTGGCCGGCGTGCGGGTCGAGGAAGCGTTCATGACCGCCGCCTCCCCCGGCGTGATCTCCCTCTTCTTCCGCAACGAGCACTACCCGACCCACGAGGCCTACCTGTTCGCGGTCGCCGACGCCATGCGGTACGAGTACGAGGCCATCACCGCGGCTGGCTTCGTGCTCCAGGTGGACTGCCCCGACCTGGCCATGGGCCGCCACATCCAGTACGCCGACCTCGGCCTCGAGGAGTTCCGCCGCCGGGTTCGGCGGCACGTCGAGGCCCTGGATCACGCGCTGGCCCGGGTGCCGCCCGACCGCGTGCGCCTGCACCTCTGCTGGGGCAACTACGAGGGCCCGCACCACTGGGACGTGCCGCTGGCCGACATCCTGGACATCGTCCTGGCCGCCCGGCCGAGCGCGATCTCCTTCGAGGCCGCCAACCCGCGCCACGCCCACGAGTGGAAGATCTTCGAGCGCGTCAAGCTCCCCGAGGGCAAGCTGATCATCCCGGGCGTGATCGACTCCACCACCAACTTCATCGAGCACCCCGAGCTGGTCGCCGAGCGCATCGCCCGCTATGCCCGGCTGGTCGGCCGGGAGCGGGTGCTGGCCGGTACCGACTGCGGCTTCGGTACCTGGGTCGGCCAGGCGGCGGTCGAGCCCGAGATCGCGTGGGCCAAGCTCGCCACGCTGGCCGAGGGCGCCCGGCTGGCCTCGCGCGAGTTCTGGTCAGGCGGCGCCGGCGGCCGGCATGCGCGGCCGCCGTTTCTGATTTAGAATCCGGCCCGCGCCCCGGGGCGCCCGAGGAGGACGGCGATGAACACCACCCGACGCACCTTCATGAAATTCATGGCCGGCGGCGCGGCCGCGGCGGCCCGGCTGAGTCCGGCGCCGGCGCTGGCCCAGAACCCGCCGGTGAAGATGGGGGTGCTGGCCGCCAAGGCCGGCGTTACCGCCCCCGTCGGCGAGTCGGGGCTGCGGGGCACCCAGTTCGCGGTCGACCGCATCAACGCCGCCGGCGGCATCCTGGGCCGCCGCATCGAACTGATCGTCGAGGAGGAGTCCAACCCCAAGGACACCGTCGAGCGCTTCCGCAAGCTCGCCCTGCAGCAGAAGGTCGACGTCGTCACCGGCGTGGTGTCGACGGCGGTGGGCCTGGCCGTGGGGCCGGTGGCCGAGGAACTCAAGACGCTGTGGCTGGCCTGGGACGGCACGACCCAGAAGGGCGTCGAGGAGACGATGCCCAACCCGAAGTACGCGTTCCGCAGCGTCGACAACGAGGCCGAGGCCGTCATGGCCTCGATCCTGGTCGCCCGGCGCTTCCGGGGCCAGATCAAGACCGTGGCCGGCATCAACAACGACTACTCCTACGGCCGGGACAACTGGGCGGCGTTCCTGGCCATCATGAAGAAGTTCAACATGGGGGTGACGCCGGTGCTCGAGCTCTGGCCCAAGCTCGGCGAGACCAACTTCACCTCCCACGTGGCCGCGCTGCAGCAGGCCAAGCCCGACCTGATCTTCTGCTCCTTCTGGTCGGCCGACGCCCCCATCCTGGTCAAGCAGGCCCACGCCGCCGGCCTGACCCAGGGGACGAAGTTCGTGCTCACCACCGCCGGCGGCGTGCACGAGTCCATGAAGAAGGCGTTCACGCCCGAAGGCGCCATCATGGGCTACAACTCCATGTACTTCGAGGCGCCCAACGCCTCACCGCTCCTGCGCGAGTTCGTGCGCTGGCACCACGAGCGGTTCAAGGAGTGGCCCAACTACGAGGCCGACCACGCCTACTTCACCGTGGTCGCCTACAAGGCGGCGGTGGAGAAGGCCGCCCGCGGCGGCGGCTGGCCCACGGTGGAGCAGGTGGCCCAGGCCCTGGCCGGCATCGAGGTGGAGTCGCTCTCCGGCAAGCGCAGCTACCGGAGCGACCACATCATGGAGTGCCAGTTCTTCCAGGGGCTCACCACCCACAAGAACCGCTACGACTTCGTGACCATCGACCCGGTGGAGGTCATGTCGACGAAGCAGATCCAGAAGCCGTCGGGCGTGGGCCTCTACCAGTGGATCGAGTCGTGGAAGGTGTGAGGGCGGCCGGGCCCTGATCGCTCAGAGCGTCAACATCCTGCTCGGCGGCGTGTTCCACGCCGCCGTGCTGTTTCTGGTCGCCGCCGGCCTGCAGCTGGTGTTCGGCGTGCAGCGGATCCTGAACCTCGCCTGCGGCTCCTTCTATGCCCTGGGCGCCTACTTCGGGGTGACCGCCACCGGCTGGGCCCTCGGCGCCGGCCTGCCGGCACCGCTGTTCCTGCTGGTCCTGGTTGCCAGCGGGCTGGCCCTGGCCGTCATCGGCCCGGTGGTGGAGCGGCTGCTGCGGACCATCTACGACCGTGACGAGAGCTTCCAGCTGCTGCTCACGTTCGCCCTGGTCCTGATCTTCGAGGACGTGATCCGCTTCTTCTGGGGCACCGCCCCCCACCAGCTGGGCGGCGTCTACCTGGTCTACGGCCAGTGGCGGGTGGCCGGGCTCACGATCCCCGTCTACAACTTGGTGGTCATCGCGGCCGGGGCCATGATCGCCCTCCTGATGGGCCTGCTGCTGACCCGCACCCGCTTCGGCCGGATCGTGCGGGCGGCGGCCGAGAACCGCCGGATGGCCGAAGCACTGGGGGTGGACATGAACCGGGTCTCGGTCCGCGTCTTCACCCTGGGGGCGGCGCTGGGCACCGTCGGCGGCGCCCTGGTCATCCCGGCCACCGCCGCCATGAACGAGATGGGGATCGAGCTCATCGTGGAGGCCTTCGCGGTGGTGGTGATCGGGGGGCTGGGCTCCATGCGCGGGGCGGTGGCCGGCGCGCTGGTGGTGGGCGTGCTGAAGGCACTGGCCATCGCCACCTGGCCCGAGCTCGAGATGCTGGCGATCTACGTCATCGTCATCGCGGTGCTCGTCCTGCGCCCGGCCGGCCTGTTCGCCCGCGCGGCCGCCTGATGGGCCGGCTGGTCCTCGGCGCGGCGACGGCGGCGGTGGCGCTGGTCCCGCTGGCCGGCCGCGACTACTACGCCACGCTGATGCTGCCCTTCTTCGGCTACGGCATCGCCCTGCTGGGCCTCAACCTGCTCTTCGGCTACACGGGCCTCTTGTCCTTCGGCCACGCGCTGTTCGTGGCGCTCGGGGCCTACACGGGGGCCGTGCTCACCTCGCAGGCCGGGGTGCTGCACTTCGAGGCGATCCTGGCGGCGGCGGCGGCGGCGGGCGCGCTGGTCGCGCTCCCGCTCGGCCTCCTGGCCGTCCGCTACGTGAAGATCTACTTCGGCATGCTCACCCTGGCCTTCGGCATGCTCTTCTACTCGTTCCTGCTGAAGTTCTACCCGCTGACCGGCGGCGACGAGGGGATGCGCGTGCTGCGGCCGCACCTGGCGGGCCGCGCCTTCGCCGACCTCGGCAAGGTCGAGTACCTGACCGGTCCCTTCTACTACTACTCCCTGGCCCTGCTGGTGCTGGCCGTCCTGGTCATGTGGCGGCTCGTCCACTCCCCCTTCGGGCTCTGCCTGCGGGCCGTGCGCGACAACCCCGACAAGGCGGAGTCCCTGGGCGTCGGCGTGCGCCGCCACCGCCTGGCCGCCTTCGTGATCGCCGGGACGTTCGGCGCGGTCGGCGGCGCGCTGCTGCCCGTGCCTACCGGCCTGGCCGACCCGCTGCTGGCCTACTGGACGCACTCCGGCAACCTGGTCTTCATGCTGCTGCTGGGCGGCTTCGCCCACTTCTTCGGCCCCATCCTGGGCGCCTTCGTCTTCATCTTCCTGCAGGACCAGGTGATGTCCCTCACCGAGTACTGGCGGATCGTCTTCGGCGCCATCCTGGCTGCGGTCGTGATCTTCTTCCCCCGCGGTCTCATGGGGCTCATCACCGCCGGCGACCGGGAGCGGATGCCGGGCCTGCGCCGCGTCGTCCGCCGGGCGGGCGTCCCGGGCGCCGCGCCGTGAGCCGCCCGGGCGGGGAGCCGGGCCTGGACGGGGCCGGGGACGTGCTGCTCGAGGCGCGCCGGATCGTCAAGCGCTACGGCGCCTTCACCGCGCTCGACGGCGTGAGCCTCGGCGTGCGGGAGGGCGAGTTCCTCTCCATCGTCGGCCCCAACGGCGCCGGCAAGACGACGCTGATCAACGTGCTGTCGGGGCTGACGCCTCCGACCAGCGGAGAAGTCCTCTTCAAGGGGCGGGAGGTGGCGGGCATCGGGCTGGGCCGGCTGGCCGCCCTCGGCATGGCGCGCTCGTTCCAGCTGGTGACGATCTTTCCGGCCCTGACGGTGGCCGAGACGCTGGCCGTGGCCGTCGTCTCGCGCCTTGGCCGCGGCCGCCGGGTTTTCGCCTCGCTGGCGCGCGACCCCGAGGTGCGGGCCGAGGTGGAGGCAGTGGCCGCTCTCTTCGGGCTCGCCGAGCGCCTGGGCACGCCGGGCGCCGCCCTCGCCCAGGGCGACAAGAAGCTGCTCGACGTGGCCAGCGCCTTCGCCCTCCACCCCGAGGTGATCCTGCTCGACGAGCCGACCTCCGGGGTGTCGACGCGTGACAAGCACGCGGTGATGGAGGTCCTGGTGAGCGCCGCCCGGCGCATCGGCATCCGGGCCATCATCCAGGTCGAGCACGACATGGACATCGTGTTCGGGTACTCGGACCGGATCGTCGCCCTCCACCAGGGTCGCGTCCTGGCCGACGGTCCGCCGGACGCCATCCAGGCCGACGCCGAGGTGGTGGCCACCGTGCTCGGCAAGCCGCGGACGTGATGCTGGTCGTGGAGGGGCTGACCGTCGACATCCAGGGCAGCCGGATCCTGCGCGACGTCTCGCTCGAGGTCCGGCCGGGCGAACTGGCCTGCCTGGTCGGGCGCAACGGGGCCGGCAAGACCACCGCCCTCCGGACGGTCATGGGCTACCGGCGCCCGGCCGCCGGCCGCGTGCTCTTCAACGGGCGGGACCTGGTCGGCCTGCTCACCCACGCCATCGCCGCGCTGGGCATCGGGTTCGCGCCCGAGGAAAGCGAGGTCTTCGGCGACCTGACCGTGGCCGAGAATCTGGCCCTGCCGACGTGGACCCGGCCGACCGCGCGGCCGGCCGCCGACCGGATCGAGCGGGCCTACCGGGTCTTCCCCCGGCTGCGGGGCTACGCCGACCGCGGCGGGACCCAGCTCTCGGGCGGCGAGCGCAAGATGCTTTCGGTGGCTCGGGCGCTGGCGCTCGACCCCGACCTGCTCCTGCTCGACGAGCCCTTCGAGGGCCTGGCGCCGGCCATCGTGCCGGTGATCGCCGCCTCCATCGCCGAGATCACCCGGCTCGGCCTGGGCATCCTGCTGGCCGAGTCCAACGTCCACCACGTGCCGGACCACGCCGACCGCTTGTACGTGCTCGAGCGCGGCGAGATCATCTTCGCCGGCAAGCCGCAGGAGGCGCGGCGGGACGCCGCCGTCCTGCGCATCATCGGAGGTGCGGCCTGATGTCCACCCTGCCCCTGATCCCCACGACCGTCGTCGGCTCCCACGGGCGGCCCGGCTGGTGGTTCGCGCTGGTGAAGGCCTACGAGGCCGGCGAGGCCGGCCCTGCCGACCTGGAGGAGATGTTCGACGACGCCGCCCACGCCGCCATCCGCGACATGGAGGAGGCCGGCATCGACGTCATCACCGACGGCGAGGTGCGCCGCCTGGACGGCTACGTCGACTCCTACTACGCCGTCATCAAGGGCATCCAGCCGCTGCCCGTCCGCCGCAAGCTGGGCCCCTGGGGCTACGATCAGCAGACGCGCTACGAGGCGGTCGGGCGGATCGACGTGCCGGCTACGGGCCTCGGCATCGTCGCCGAGTTCGAGTTCCTCAAGCGCCACACCACGCGCCGCACCAAGGTGACCTGCGCCGGGCCGCTGACCTTCGGCTCCCGCATCCATCCCGGCCGGGTCTACCAGGGCGTGGTGGACGTCGCCGAGCGGTTCGCCGAGGTCATCAACCAGGAGCTGAAGGCGCTGGTGGCGGCGGGGGCCGACTGGATCCAGATCGACGAGCCGGCCCGCGGCAACGTCTCCGGCGAGGAGATGGCGCGCCTGTTCAACCTGGCCACCGAGGGCGTACGGGCCCGGCTGGGACTGCACGTCTGCTTCGGCAACCGCTACGGTCGCTCGCGCTTCGACCGCCGCTACGAGCCCTACTTCCCGGGCCTGCTCAAGGCCCGGGCCGACCAGTTCGTGCTGGAGTTCGCCAGCCGCGAGCTGGCCGAGCTCGACCTGTGGAAGAAGTACGGCGACGGCCGCGAGCTCGGCGCCGGCGTGGTGGACGTCAAGGGCTTCAACCCCGACACCCCGGAGGACGTCGCCCGCCGCATCCGCCGGGTGCTGGAGGTCTGTCCGGCCGAGAAGCTCACGGTGAATCCCGACTGCGGCTTCGGCTGGTCGCCGCGCTACATCTGCAAGCAGAAGCTCCGGGCGCTGGCCGAGGGCGCGGCGCTGGTCCGCCGGGAGCTCGAGGGGCGCGAGGGGCGGCGGTGAGCCCGCGTCGAGGCCGCCTGGGGTAGACTCCTCCCCGTGGCCCTGCCGCTCGAAGGCCTGGTCGTCGCCGACCTCACCCAGAACGTGGCCGGCCCGTTCTGCACCCAGATCCTGGGCGACCTGGGCGCCGACGTCATCAAGATCGAGCGCCCCGGTCGCGGCGACGACGCCCGGGCGTGGGCGCCGCCCTGGTGGGGCGACGAGCCGGCGACGTTCCTGGCGCTCAACCGCAACAAGCGCAGCGTGGCGCTGAACCTCAAGGCCCCGGCCGGGCGGGCCGTCCTCGCGCGGCTGCTGGGCCGCGCCGACGTCTTCGTGCACAGCCTGCGGGCGGGCGTGGCGGCGGGACTGGGCCTGGACTTCGCCGGCGTGCGGGCCGTCAACGCCCGGATCGTCTACTGCGCGATCACCGCGTTCGGCGCCCGCGGCCCGCTGGCCCACCTGCCCGGCTACGACCCGCTCATGCAGGCCTACGCCGGCCTCATGTCCATCAACGGCCACCCCGGCCAGGAACCCGCGCGCGTGGGCACCTCCATCGTGGACATGGGCACCGGCATGTGGGCGGCGCTCGGGGTGGTCGGGGCGCTGCGCCTGCGCGAGCGTACCGGCCAGGCGGTGGAGGTCACGACCTCGCTGTTCGAGACCGCACTGGCCTGGGTCTCCTACCAGGCGATGGGGTACCTGGCCGCCGGCGAGGTGCCGGCTCCTCAGGGCTCCGGCACCGCCATGATCGTCCCCTACCAGGCCTTCCCCACCGCCGACGGCTGGGCGATGATCGCCGCACCCTCGGACGCGATGTTCACGCGCCTCTGCGAGGCCCTGGGCGCCCCCGCGCTGCTGGCCGACCCCCGGTTCAAGGACAATCCCGCCCGCGTGGTCCACCGCGAGGCGCTGGTGGAAGCGCTGTCGGTGCTGACCCGCCGGCAGACGACCGGCGCGCTGCTCGAGACCCTGCGCCGCCACGGCGTGCCGTGCGCGCCGATCCACACGATCGACCGGGTGCTGGCCGAGCCCCAGACCGAGGCCAGCGGCACGCTGCTGCGCCCGCCACACCCCCGCCTGCCCGACTTCACCTGCATCGGCCTGCCCGTGCAGTGGAACGGCCGGCGCCCGGAGGTACGCCGGGTGCCGCCGCGGCTGGGCCAGGACGGCGAGGATGTGCTCACCTGGCTCGGCTACACGCGCGACGACGTGCGCAGCCTGCGCGCAGACGGGGTGCTCGGGTGAGCTACCGTCACCTCCTGATCGAGCGTTCTCCGAACGCCCACGTGGTCACCGTCGTGCTCAACCGACCCGAGCAGATGAACGCCCTCAACACCGCCATGGGCGAGGACCTGCTGGCCTGCTTCGAGGCGCTCCACCGCGACCCCGACGTCCGGGCGGTGGTCCTCACCGGCGCCGGGGACCGGGCCTTCTGCGCCGGCGGCGACCTCAAGGAGCGCAACGAGATGACCGACGAGGCCTGGCGCGCCCAGCACGTCATCTTCGAGCAGGCCGCCTGGCGGATCCTGCGCTGCCCGGTGCCGGTCATCGCCGCCGTCGAGGGCTACGCGCTGGCCGGCGGCTGCGAGCTGGCGGTGCTGGCCGACTTCACCGTGGCCGGCGAGACGGCGGTCTTCGGCGTGCCGGAGACCACGCTGGGGATCTTCCCCGGCATCGGCGGCACCGTCCTGCTGCCGCGCATCCTGGGGGCGCCGCTGGCCAAGGAACTGATCTTCACCGGCCGGCGGATGGGCGTGCAGGAGGCCCGGGCGGCGGGGCTGGTGAACCACGTCGTCCCGCGCGGTCAGGCCCGGACCCGGGCCACCGAGATCGCCGCGACCATCGCCGCCAACGCGCCCATCGCCGTGCGCCAGGCCAAGAAGGCGATCATGTACGGCCTGGAAACCGACCTCGACACGGCGATGGTGCTGGCCATCGAGGCCTACAACGCCACCGTCGTCACCGAGGACCGGCTGGAGGGCGTGCGGGCGTTCAACGAAAAGCGCCGGCCGGTCTTCAAAGGACGCTGAGACCATGGCCGTCATCCACCTCGCCTTGACCGACGAGCAGCGGGCCCTCCGCGACGGGGTGGCCGAGATCTGCAAGCGCTACCCCGGCGAGTACTGGCGGGCGCTGGACGCCCGGCGGGAGTACCCCGAGGCGTTCGTGAACGACCTGACCAAGGCCGGCTACCTGGCCGCGCTGATCCCCGAGGAGTACGGCGGCGCCGGGCTCGGCATCGCCGAGGGCGGGCTGATCCTCGAGACCATCCACGCCAGCGGCGGCAACGCCGCCGCCTGTCACGCCCAGATGTACATCATGGGCACGCTGCTGCGGCACGGCAGCGAGGAACAGAAGCGCCGGTACCTGCCCAAGATCGCCACCGGCGAGCTCCGGCTCCAGGCCTTCGGCGTCACCGAGCCCGACGCCGGCTCCGACACCACGAAGATCACCACCACCGCCGTGCGCCGGGGCGACCGCTACGTCCTCAACGGCCGCAAGATCTTCATCTCCCGGGTGCTCCAGTCCGACCTGATGCTGCTGCTGGCCCGCACCACGCCGCTGGCCGAGGTCCGCCGGCGCACCGAGGGGCTGTCGGTCTTCCTGATCGACATCCGCGGGCTCAAGGGCCTCGAGGTCCGGCCGCTCCGCATGATGATGAACCACTCGACCAACGCCCTGTTCTTCGACGACGTCGAGGTTCCGGCCGAGAGCCTGATCGGCGAGGAGGGGCGCGGCTTCGCCTACATCCTGGACGGCATGAACGCCGAGCGGATCCTGGTGGCCTCGGAGTCCATCGGCGACGGGCGCTGGTTCGTGGAACGGGCGGTCGCCTACTCGAGCCAGCGCGTGGTCTTCGGCCGCCCGATCGGCGCCAACCAGGGCGTGCAGTTCCCGATCGCCCGGGCCCACATGGCGGTGCAGGCCGCGGCGCTCATGCGCGACAAGGCGGCCGCGCTGTTCGACGCCGGCGAGCCGTGCGGGGCCGAGGCCAACATGGCCAAGTACCTGGCCGCCGAGGCGGCCTGGGAGGCCGGCAACGCCTGCATCGACTGCCACGGCGGCTACGGCTACGCC
>DATLZL010000474.1:0-2101 GCA_035574035.1 Binatia bacterium
CGTGGGGGCCAACGGCTCGGGGAAGAGCACCCTGCTCCAGATCATCGCCGGGGTGGTGCGAGCGACCCGGGGCACCGTGACCACCGACGGCCGGGTCGCGGGGATCCTGGAGCTCGGCGCCGGCTTCAGCCCCGAGTTCACCGGCCGCGAGAACGTCATCATGTACGGTGCCATCATGGGAATGTCTCGCGCCGAGGCCCGGAAGCGGCTGCCCGCGGTCGAGGCGTTCGCCGATATCTGGGAGTTCATCGAGCGGCCGGTGCGGACCTACTCTAGCGGCATGTTCGTCCGGCTCGCCTTTGCCGCCGCGATTCACGTGGATCCTGACATCCTGCTGGTGGACGAGGCGCTGGCGGTCGGCGACGCGGCCTTCCAGCATCGGTGCATCAGCAAGATCAAGGAGTTCCAGCGGCAGGGCAAGACGATCGTCTTCGTCAGCCACGACATGGGTCTGGTGAAGGCGATCTGCAGCGAGGCCGCGCTGCTGCACCGGGGCCGCCTCGTGCGGGTCGGTCACCCGGCCGACATCGTCAACTACTACCACGGCGACGTGAGCACCGCCGCCGTCGGACGGAACGCGAGTCCCTCGCCGCCGGCGACGCGGTCGGCCCACGCCCTCTTCAAGCCGGACCCTGACTTCGACCGGCGCACGGGACTCTTCCGCCACGGCAGCGGCGCCGCTCGGATCCGGAACGTGGAGCTGCTGGCCGCCGACGACCGGCCGGTGAGCATCGTCCCCTTCGGCAGTCAGGTGACGCTGCGTGTGCACGTCGAGTTCCTCGAGGACGTCCCCTTCTCGATCCTCGGCTTCTACTTCCGGGACAAAACCGGCGTGGACCTGGTCGGGACCAACACCAACGAGGAGGGCCGTCCGCTGCCGCCGCGGCGGGCCGGCGAGACGCTGGTCGTCGACTTCCGCCAGGCGGTGCCGCTGCAGCCCGGCCCCTACTCGGTCTCCACGGCGATCGCCTACAGCCCGACGCAGCCGCTCTACCTCGACTGGGTGGACCACGCGCTGGTCTTCGAGGTGCTCCCGCCCGGACCCAAGCACATCCACGCGAAGGTCTGGTTGCCGGTCACCATCACGATCCATGCTTGACCCGGCCGTGCGCCTGGCTGAGGCGATCGCCGCCCGCCGGCCCGGTGCGGTCCTCGTCGTGGGGCCGGCGCCACCGTCGCTGGCGGCGACGCTGCGGAGGCAGGGGGTCGAGGTGACGGAGGTTGCTGCCCTGCCGGCGGCGGGCCGCTACCCGATGGTGCTGTGGTGCCCGGCGGCCGGCCTGGCGTCGCGTGGGCCGCAGTGGGTGGCTGCCGCGCTCGCCCGGTTGGCCGATGACGTCCTCGTCGCCGAGACGACGGCGGCGGCCGAGTGGGCGGAGGCGTTCGCCGGCACCGGGTTCTATCTGGATCCCGGAGCCGGCATCCCTTTCGCCCTGCTCTTCCGCCGTGTGGGGGGCGTGCCGCCGGAGGTCGGGGCCCTGCGCCAGGAACTGAGTCGGCACCAGGACCAGATCGACCGCCTGCACCGGCTCCTAGGGGACAAGGATCGGCTGATCGCGCAGTTGCGCCGGGACGTCGTCGTCATGGAGACGAGCATCGGGTGGCGGCTCCTGGAAGGGGTCCGGAGCGTCGCGGCCCGGACCCTGCGCTACCGCCCGACCCGCTGGCTCTATCTGGTCGCTCGGCGGGCGCTCGAACTCCTGCTGGAGGACGGGCCGAGGGTGATGATCGCCCGGGCCGCGCGCAAGCTGACCCGAGGAATGCTCGGCCAAGGCCTCCGCGTCCCCGACGGTCGCGAGCCGTCCGGGGATCTCGACGACCAGTATCGGCTCTGGCTGGAACGGCAGCGCGCCGCGCCGGTCGGTGCTCCGGTGCTGCGAGCCGCGGCGCGCCGGCCCGCCGCGGCGCCGGTGGTGAGTCTCCTCGCCGTGCAGGACGTCGCCGACCCGTCGCGGCTCCGCCGGACGCTGGAAAGCCTGGAGAGACAGGTCTACCCCCACTGGCAGCTGTGCCTGGCCCTGCCGGCCGCCGTCCACGATGCGCTCAAGCCTGTCATCGACGGCGCGAGCGAGCCGCGGTTGGCCGTGGCGGTCTCGGAGCT
>DATLZL010000475.1:0-3676 GCA_035574035.1 Binatia bacterium
GACGGGCCGCCGTCACGGCTCCGGGTTCACGAAGTACTCGATCGCCAGCCAGAGGCTGCGGGAGTACCGGAAGAACCAGAGCGGAAAGAGCAGGAGGAACGGCACCCAGACGGCGAGCTGGCCGGCCGGGGAGAGGTCGAACAGCCTCCACAGCGCGAAGAAGCCGGCCAGCGCCAGCACCGAGCTGACGCCGTAGTTGATGTAGATGGCGCCCACGAAGTACCCCTGGGCGCGCTCGAACCTGAGGCCGCACACCCCGCACTCCCGGGCCATGCGGAACCAGCCCTGAAAGAGCGGGCTCCGCCCGCAGCGCGGACACCGGAGCCGCAGCGCCCGCCGCGCGATCCGCACCGCCCGGCCGCGCGGCGCCTCGAACGGCACGCGACACGTTCAGGGCTTGCCGGCGGCGGCCGGCTTGGTGGCGGCCGTCCGGTGGTCCACGGCGAAGCCGTCGGGCAGGAGCAGGAACACCAGCAGGGTGGCGATGGCCAGCGGCGTGATCGCGATCAGGCCCAGCGTCCGCGTCTCGAACCGGAGGTGCATGAAGTACAGGGCCACCAGCGCGGCCTTGCCCAGGGCCAGCGCCACCAGCAGGACGCCGATGGTGAACTTCCCCAGCGGCAGGAAGATGACCCCCAGCTCGATGGCGGTGAGGATGGCCAGGTACCAGAAGATGGCCATGTAGTTGGGATGCTTGTGCGCGGTCGTCGTGGTGGCCGCCATGGACACGCCCCTCACAGCAGGTACATGAAAGTGAACACCATGATCCAGACCAGGTCCACGAAGTGCCAGTAGAGCCCGGCGATCTCCACCGCGTTGTAGCTGGCCGCCGGATCGGGCCGGTTGGTCACGTAGCGGATCATCGACAGCAGGTAGATCACCCCGCCGGTCACGTGCAGGCCGTGGAACCCGGTGATGATGAAGAAGGAGGTCCCGAACAGCGCCGCGCCCCAGGGGTTGCCGTTGATGTGCAGACCCTCGTGGATGAGCTTCGACCACTCGTAGGCCTGCAGGCCGACGAAGATCGTCCCCCCCAGCGCCGTGTAGAAGAGGAACAGCCGGCAGCGCGCCCGGTCGCCGCGGCCGAGCCACTCCAGCCCCTTGACCATCGTCACGCTGGAGCAGATCAGCAGGAAGGTCATGGCCGCCGTCAGGTTGATCCCGAGGACGTCGTACGGGTTCGGCCAGTCGGCGCTGGTGGCTCGCATCGCCCCGTACGCCGCCAGCAGGGTGCCGAAGCCGACGGCGTCGCCGACCAGGAAGATCCACATGCCGAGCTTGCCCCAGCTCTCGGGCGTGAGCGGGGTCTCGGCCGGCTCCACCACCGCGTGTGCTGCCGCCTGGCTCATGTCCTCTCCTTCGAGCGAAAGTGGGCGGCGGCGAGGACGCCGCCGATGATGACCGCCACCCCCAGCGGGGCCAGGAGCAACCCGAGATAGGCCCAGTTGAAGGTGCGGTCGCCGTAGGCCGCGCTGATGCAGGTCGGGCAGGCCCAGGCCAGGCCCGGCCAGGCCGCCACCAGCGCCGCGACCCGCGTCCCGGTCCTCACAGCAGGTAGATCGACACGTAGAGCACGGGCCACAGCGCCACCACGAAGTGCCAGTAGAAGGCGCAGGCGCGGAGGGCGGCCGGTCGCGGGCCGAGCAGCCGTCCCCGGGCCAGGCGCCGGGTGGTGACCGCGAGCCAGATCAGGGCCCCCAGCACGTGGACGGCGTGGGCGCCGATCAGCGTGTAGAAGGTCGCGCCGTAGGTCCCCGAGCTCATCGTGAGCCCGAAGTGCAGCAGCCGGGCCCACTCCACGCCCTGGGCGACCAGGAAGAAGGCGCCCAGACCGGCGGTGAGGGTCAGCCGTCGCACCGCCGTCCGGCGCTCCCCCCGCCGGAGCGCGCCCAGACCCCGTACCAGGAACACGCTCGAGACCAGCAGGACCGCCGTGTTGACGGCGGTCAGCCCGACCGGCAGCCGCGGCTGCAGCGGCGGCGGCCACACCGGCGCCGCCAGCCGGAGGACCCAGAACGCCGACACGAGCCCGGCGAAGAAGACGATCTCGGCGCCCACGAAGAACAGCGTCGCCAGCAGGAGGTTGTCGAGCAGGGGCCGCCGGGGCGGCTCGCCCTCGGGCCCGTCGCCCCCGCCGGTCGGCGGCGGAGGCGGCGGGACGTACCCGTTGGTCCGGCGCCGCAGCGCCGGGGGCGCCTCGAGGACTCGCCCTACCATCGGATCCCCGCCAGCAGCGTGGCGAGCGCCAGCGTGCCCATGATCGCCAGCAGGATCCGGGCGACGCGGCGGTTGCGATCGGCCAGGCCGGAGGGCGTCATACCTTGTCGAGCGCCAGCAGGGCCAGCACCGCCGGCAGGTAGAGCAGCGAGGCGTAGAGCACGCGACGGGCCGTCGCGCTCGACGGCTCGCGCGCCTGCAGGGCGCCCACCGCGGCCAGCAGCCCGCCCGAGACGAGCGCGCCGAAGAAGTAAACGGGACCGGCCAGGCCGATCAGGGTCGGCAGCAGGCTCACGGCCAGCAGGCCGAGCGAGGCGCTGACGATCTGGCGCTCCGTGCTGCCGCCCTCGGCATCGACGACGGGCAGGACCCGCACCCCCGCCCGCGCGTAGTCCTCGCGGTACAGCCGGCCGATGGCCAGGGTGTGCGGGATCTGCCAGAGGAACAGGATGGCGAACAGGACGGCGGCGCCCAGGCCGATCTCCTCCCGCGCGGCCACCCAGCCGGTCACCGGCGGCAGCGCGCCGGGCACCGCGCCCACGATCGTGCAGAGCGCCGTGCGGAGCTTGAGCGGCGTGTAGGCGAACAGGTAGAGGACGACGGTCGCCGCGGTCACGCCCGCCGCCAGGACGTTGACGAAGGCGGCCAGGTATCCGACACCGGCGGCGGTGACGGCGACGCCGAAGGCCAGCGCCTCCAGCGGAGCCAGCCGCCCGTCCGGCAGGGGCCGTCCCCGCGTGCGCTCCATGCGGGCGTCGACGTCCCGTTCCCAGTACTGATTCAGGGCCAGCGTGCCGGCCGCGGCCAGCAGCGTGCCCACCAGCAGGTGCAGCATCCGGCCGTAGTCGGGGGCGGCGTCGAGACCGACGTAGTAGCCGACCAGCGTGGTCACCAGGACCATCACCACCACGCGCGGCTTGGTGAGTGCGACCAGGTCGGCCGCGACCTGCCGGCGCGGGCGGGCGATGGAGGCGACGACCAGTTCGGTCGGCGGGGTCATCGCTCGTCGAGGGCGGCGCCGGCGGCTCCGCTCAGGAAAGCGTGCGCCGGCGGCGCCGGCGTCCGGAGGGGCCGTCCGGCCGGAGCCCCGCTCACGCGCAGGGCTTGCACGACGGCCAGGGCGAGCAGGAGCGCGCCGACCGTCCGGTGGGCGACCGGGGCCGCCAGGATGGTGAACTGCTCGCCGGGGATCCAGATCGGGGAAAACCGCGCCAGGTAGGCGGCCACGCCCAGCGCCCCCTGCAGGGCGAGCAAGGCCAGGAGCGCCCGCGCCACCGGCGCCGCTACGGCATCCCCGCTCCGGCGCACGCGCGCCGTGGCCATGGGGGCGACGACGAAGACGAGGGCGGCCCCGGCCAGGTGGGGCGCGATCCACCCCTCGTGCGTGAGGAGAGCGCCCAGCACGATCTGGACGTAGAGGGCGGCCACCGTGGCCAGGGCCAGCCGGCGGGTGACCGGC
>DATLZL010000476.1:0-2835 GCA_035574035.1 Binatia bacterium
GGCGGCTCGCACCTCGGCGTGTTCAGCCGGACGCGCCATCCCGAGGCGGCCGTCGCGCTCGCCCGGTTCCTCACCGGGGAGCCGGCCCAGCGCCGCCTCCTGGCCGGGACGCTCTACCCGGCCCGGCGGGGCCTCTACCACGATCCCGCCCTGCAGCGCCGCCACCCGGAACTGCCGCGCATCCACGACCTGGTGCTGGCGGCGCGCCCGCGTCCGGTCACGCCGCACTACCTGCTCCTGTCCGCCACGCTGCAGCCGGAGTTCTCCTCCGTCCTGGTGGGGCTCACGTCGCCGCGCCGGTCGATCGCGGACGCCCGGCGCCGGCTGGACTACTTCCTGGCCGTGCGCCGGTGAGCCCGCGACAGCGCGCCGCTCGCCGGCAGGCGTGGCTGTTGATGGCGCCGGCCGTCGCCGTGCTGGGGGTGGTGACGGCGTACCCCGTGCTGTGGGTCTTCTGGCTGTCCCTGCAGGAGCGGGTGCCGATCTTCGACATCGCCCGCTTCGCCGGCGTGCGCCACTACCTCTTCCTGGCCGGCGACCCGCGCTTCCTGGCCGCGGCGAAGACCACGCTGCTGTTCACGGCGGCCTCGGTGGCGGTGGAGACGGCGCTGGGCCTGGCGGTGGCGCTGGCGCTGGCCGGCCAGCGGCGCGGGCGCCGCCTCGGCTTCGCCCTGCTGCTGCTGGCGTGGGCCATGCCCGCCGTGGTCACCGCGCGGATGTTCGAGTGGCTCTACCACCCGGCGGCCGGGGTCGTGAACGTGCTCATCGGCGGGGCGCGGATCAACTGGCTCGGCGACCCGGCGCTGGCCCTGCCGGCGGTGGTCCTGGCCGACGTCTGGCGGACGTTGCCGTTCGTCGCCGTGCTGGCGTACGCGCGCCGGCTCGGCATCCCGGCTGAGCTCTACGAGGCGGCCCAGGTGGACGGGGCCGGCCGGCTGGCGGTCTTCACCCGGATCACGCTGCCGCTGCTCGGGCCGGTGCTGGTGGTGGCGGTGCTGTTCCGGACCCTCGACGCCCTGCGCGCGTTCGACATCATGTTCGTGCTCACCGGCGGCGGCCCCGCCAACGTCACCGAGACACTCACGATCTACGCCTACCGGGCGCTGTTCCAGATGCTCCAGTTCGGCTTCGGCTCGGCCATCGGGGTGGTGGTGTTCGCCATGGTGATGGCGGTGGCCTGGCTCTACGTGCGGCGCCTGCATCCCGAGACCCGATCGTGAGGCGCGCCGTCCGGGCCGCGCGCGACGGCCTCGTCCTGGGCGCGCTCCTGCTCTACGCGGCGCCCTTCTTCTGGCAGGTGCTGACCTCGTTCCGGCCGGAGGCCGAGCTGCTTCGCGTCCCGCCCTTCCTGCCCAGCCGCTTCACGCTGGAGCACTACCGGGTCGTGCTGGCGCAGAGCCCGCTGCCGCACGCGCTGGTCAACAGCCTCGGCATCGCCGCCCTCACCACCGGTCTGGCCCTGGCGCTGGGCACGCCGGCCGCCTATGCGCTGGCTCGGCTGCCGGTCCCTGGCCGGCGGGCCTGGCTGCTCGCCATCGTGGCCAGCACCGCGTTTCCACCCATCGCCACGGTGAGCCCGCTCTACCTGCTCCTGCGCGCCCTCGGCCTGCGCGACACCTGGGGCGCGCTGGTCCTCGCCCACAGCTCGTTCGCGCTGCCGCTGACCATCTGGCTGCTGGCCGGGTTCTTCCGCGAGGTGCCGGTCGCGCTGGAGGAGTCGGCCGCCGTGGACGGGGCGGGCCGGCTGGCCACCATCCGGTGGGTGATCGCTCCGCTGGCCGCGCCCGGGATGGCCTCGGCCGGGCTGCTGGCGTTCTTGGCCAGCTGGAACGAGTTCCTCTTCGCCTATACCTTCACCGCCACCGAGCGGAGCCGGACGGTGCCGGTGGCGCTGGCGCTCTTCCCCGGCGTGTTCGAGGTCCCCTGGGGCGACATCGCCGCCGCTGCCGTGCTGGCCAGCCTGCCGCCCATCCTCATCGTCATCGTGCTGCAGCGCTACCTGGTCCAGGGGCTCGTCGCCGGCGCGGTCAAGGATTAAGCTGGGGCGCGTGCGGATCGCGACCTGGAACGTCAACTCCCTGCGGGCCCGCCTGGACAAGGTCCGCTGGTGGCTGGAGCGGGCCCGGCCCGACGTGCTGCTGATGCAGGAGACCAAGCTGCCCGACCACGACGCGCCGGTCGAGGCCTTCCGGGCCCTCGGGTACGAGCTGGCGCACCACGGCGAGGGGCGCTGGAACGGGGTGGCGATCGCGAGCCGCTGCGGGCTCGCCCAGCCCGTGACGAACTTCGGCCAGCCGCTGGCGCCGGCACGGACGCCCGAGGTGCCCGACGACGAGCCGCTGGCCGAGGCGCGCATGCTGGCGGCAGTGTGCGGCGGCGTGCGCGTCGTCTGCGTCTACGCGCCGAACGGCCGGGCGGTCGGCTCGCGTTTCTACCAGGCGAAGCTGGCCTGGTTCGAGCGTTTGGCCCGCTGGCTCGAGGAGTCGGCCGATCCGGGCGAGCCGCTGGTCCTCGGGGGCGACTTCAACGTGGCGCCGGAGGACGCCGACGTGTGGGACCCGGCCGCCTGTCACGGCGGCACCCACGTCTCGGACCCCGAGCGCGCGGCCTTCGCGCGGCTGTGCGCCTGGGGGCTGGTCGACGCCTATCGCCTCCACCACCGCGAGCCCGGACGGTACACCTGGTGGGACTACCGGGCCGGGAACTTCCACAAGAACGTCGGGATGCGGATCGACCACCTGCTGGTGACCGCGCCGCTCGCCAAGCGCACGGTGTGGGCGGAGATCGACCGCGAGGCGCGCAAGGGCAAGCCGGTGCCGTCCGACCACGCCCCGG
>DATLZL010000477.1:0-9591 GCA_035574035.1 Binatia bacterium
CAGCCGCCCATGCTGGCCACGCTGGTGGACGAGCCGTTCTCGGGGCCCGAGTGGCTCTTCGAAGTGAAGTACGACGGCGTCCGCGTCCTGGCCGAGCGCGAGGGCGAGCGCGTGAGCCTCTGGGGACGGCACGGCCAGGAGTTCACGGTCCGCTACCCGGAGGTCGTCGAGGCGCTCCGGGCCCTGCCGCTCGACCGTTTCGTGCTCGACGGCGAGGTGGTCGCCTTCGACGCCGCCGGCCGGACCTCGTTCCAGCGCCTGCAGGCGCGCATGCACGTCAGCCGGCCCGCCGACGTCGCGGTCGCCCGCCGGCAGGTGCCGGTGCAGGCGGTGTTCTTCGACGCGCTGGGCCTGGCCGGCCGCGACCTGCGCGACCTGCCGCTGAGCGAGCGCAAGGCGTTGCTGGCGCTCGTGCTGCCGCGGCGGGACACGGCCAGCTACGGCGACCACGTGCTGGAGCGGGGCGAGGACCTGTTCGCCGCCTGCACCGAGAAGGGCCTGGAGGGGATCGTCGCCAAGCGCATCGCCAGCCGCTACACCGGCGGCCGCACGCGCGACTGGCTCAAGATCAAGTGCCAGCGGCGCCAGGAGTTCGTCATCGGCGGCTACACCGATCCGCAGGGCGCCCGGCCCTACTTCGGCGCCCTGCACCTCGGCGTGTACGACGACCAGGGGCGGCTGGTCTACGTGTCGAAGGTCGGTACCGGCTTCGACGCGCGCTCGCTGCGGCAGTTGTGGGAGCGCCTGCAGCCGCTGCGCCGCCGGACGTCGCCCTTCGACGTCGGCACTCCGACCGGGCGGGGCCACCACTGGGTCGAGCCGCGGCTGGTGGCCGAGGTGCGGTTCACCGAGTGGACCGAGGACGGCGGGCTGCGGCACCCGGCCTTCCTCGGGCTGCGTGACGACAAGCGGCCGGAAGAGTGCCGGCGCGAGCGGCCGGCACCGGCGCCGGCCGGCACGGATGCGGCGAACGGGTCGGCGAGCGCGGCGCCGGCCCGACGCGTGGTCATCAAGAACGCGCGCAAGGTCTTCTGGCCCGCCGAGGGCTACACCAAGGGCGACCTGGTCGCGTACTACGAGGCCGTGGCCCCGCTGCTCCTCCCCTACCTCCGGGACCGCCCGCTCGTGCTCGTCCGCTACCCCGACGGGATCGAGGGCAAGTCCTTCTTCCAGAAGGACGCGCCGCCCTCGACGCCGTCCTGGCTCCGCACGGCGCGCATCCCGTCGGCCGACCCGCCGCGCGACATCGACTACCTGCTGGTGGACGACGTCGAGGGCCTGCGCTGGGTGGTGAACCTGGGCACGATTCCGATCCACATCTGGGCCTCCCGCGCCGGGTCCCTCGATCGCCCCGACTGGCTGGTGCTGGACCTGGATCCCAAGGAAGCGCCCTTCCGCCACGTCGTCCGGGTGGCGCTCGTCCTGCGCGAGCTCCTGGACACGATCGAGGTGCCGTCCTTCCCCAAGACCTCGGGCAAGACGGGCCTGCACGTGCTGGTGCCCCTGGGCGCCCGCTACTCGTACGCCGACACGCGCGCCTTCGGCGAGCTGGTCGCCACCCTCGCCGTCGAGCGCGAGCCCCGGCTGGCGACGGTGGCGCGGCCGCTGCGCGAGCGCGGCGGTCGCGTCTACGTGGACTTCGGCCAGAACGCGCCGGGGCAGACCATCGTGGCGCCGTTCGCCGTGCGCCCGCTTCCCGGCGCCCCGGTCTCCTGTCCGCTGACGTGGGACGAGGTGGACAACCGGCTCGACCCCCGGCGCTTCACGATCCGGACGGTGCTCCCACGCTTCGCGACCCTGCCGGATCCGATGGCGCCCGTGCTCGGTCCCGGCATCGACCTGCCGCTGGCGCTACGGCGGCTCGAGGAGCGCCTCGGCCGCCTCAGGCCGAAAGCCGCGACCGCAGCCGGGCGGCGAGGGCGGGGCCGCGGCCGGACGCCTCGTGCTTGAAGTACACCCAGGCCTCGCGCCAGCGGGCCCGGATGGTCTCGACCCAGCGGTCGAGCGCGGCGTCGTCGTAGTCGGCATCGCGCAGCCGCAAGTACCCGAAGTCGGCCGTGGCCGTGAGCGGCGTGGTGCCGTCCTCCGTGTCCGCGATGCAGAGCGCCGCGCCCGCGGCCCGGAGGCGCTCGTACACCGCCTCGATGAACCACGTGGGATGCCGGAACTCGACGGCGACCCGGAGGCCGGCCGGCAGCAGCCGGAGCAGGCCGTCCAGCCGGTCCAGATCACGAGGCAGGCTGGGCGGCAGCTGGAAGAGCACCGGGCCCAGCCGGGCTCCCAGCGTGAGTGCGGCCTCGACGAACGCGCGGACGGAATCGTCCACTCCGCGGAGCCGGGCCGCGTGGGTGATCCGCTGCGGGGCCTTGAGCGCGAACACGAACCGCTCCGGGGTGAGGGCGGCCCAGCCGGCCAGCGTCCGGGGCGTCGGCATCCGGTAGAAGGTCGCGTTGATCTCGACGGTGTCGAACCGCTCGGCGTAGTAGGTCAACATCCGCGAGGCGGGCAGCTCGGCGGGGTAGAACGAGCCCTTCCACTCGGGGTAGGCGAAGCCCGAGGTGCCGACGCGGACCGCCGCGCCGGCGGCGCTGCCGGAGCCGTTGGCCATGCGCGGTCATGGTACCCTCGGGCTCATCCCGGAGGGACCCATGACGTCACTGGCACATTACGCCCTGCCCGGCATCATCGTGCTCGCCAGCGTGGGCGCGTTCCTCATGTGTCTGTCGGTGATCCGCTACGGTTTCGCGCCCCTCGAGGAGGACCCCGACGAGGTCGCCCGGCGGTTGCTCGTGACCCGCCTGGCCCACGCCGCGGCCGCCGTGTGCTTCGCCGGCACCGCTTTGCTGGCCGTCGCCGCCTGGTCGGTGCGCGGCGCCCCAGCCACCGCGGCGCGCCGGGCGGAAACCGACGCGCTCGGCGAGGTCCAGGCCCTCGTGGGTGAGCAGGCGCGCGAGATCACGCGCCTGACCGACGCGCTGCACCGCCTGCAGCTCGAGGTGGAGGAGCGGCTCGCCGCCGCGGAGTCCAAGCCGCGCGGCGGCGAGGCGGGTCAGCCGGCGGCCGAGCGGAACCAGGCGGTGGAACGGGGCCCGTCGGTCGCGCAACGGAACCAGCCGGCGGTGGAACGGGGCCCGTCCGGTCCACCGCGGGGCCAGCCGGCGGCGGAGCGCGGCCAGCCGGCGGCGGAATCCCGCCGGGCGGGGGCGGAGATTCGCAGGCCGGCGCCCGTGTCCCGACCGGAGCCGGCCGAGGGCGAGCAGGCCTACACGCTTCCCGCCGGCGCTGCGGCACGGACGGTCACCGCCATCGTCGAGGGCGTGAGGGTCCAGGTGGAGATGCACCCACTCAAGGAGCACGAGACGGCGTACGTCGTGCGGCTCACCGGAGCCGGTCGCCGGCCGCTCTCGGGCGCCGAGGTTTCCATCCAGGGCCAGACCGCGGACGGCCGTCCGGTACAGACCACCCTGGCGCCCGCCGGCGAGCCGGGGGTGCACCGCGGGCGGCTGCCGAACATCGCCCAGGACCTGCGCCTGCGCGTGGCCGGTCCCGGCACGCGCTTCGAGGTCTCGCTGGCCGGGGACACGCGCTGGTGAACCTCCCGCGCGCGTGCGTGCTGGAGGACTACCAGGACGCCGTGCGGCATCTGCCCTGCTGGCGACGGCTCCAAGGCCGGATGGCGGTGGACTTCTACACCGACGCCGTCGCCGACGAGGCGCGCCTGATCGAGCGGCTGCAACCCTACCAGGTCGTCATCCCGATCCGCGAGCGCACCCGGTTTCCCGCCGCGCTGCTGGACCGCCTGCCGGCGCTCCGTCTGCTCGCGCTGACCGGCCGCAACTCGGGCCACGTCGACGTGGCGGCGGCGACGCGGCGGGGCGTCCTGGTGACGGAGACGGGCGGCTCCGGCGCCGCCGCCATCGAGCACACCATCGGCCTGATCCTGGCCGTCGTGCGCCGGATCCCGCAGGAGGACCGCGCCCTCCGCCGCGGCCGGTGGCAGACCTCCATCGGCGTGGATCTGGCCGGCAAGACGCTCGGCGTGGTGGGCCTGGGGCGCATCGGGTCCCGCGTCGCGGCCTTCGGCCGGTTCCTGGGCATGCGCGTGCTGGCCTGGGGCCCGACGCTCACCGCCGAGCGGGCGGCGGCGGCCGGAGCGATCTACGTCGACCTGGAGGCCCTGCTGCGCGAGAGCGATGTGGTCACGCTGCACACGCGGCTCAGCGACCTGACCCGCGGCCTGATCGGGGCCGAGCAGCTGGCGCTGATGAAGCCCACCGCGTACCTGGTGAATACCGCCCGCGGCCCGATCGTGGACGAGGCGGCGCTGGTGGCGGCGCTGCGCGACGGCCGGCTGGCCGGCGCCGCGCTCGACGTGTTCGACCGGGAGCCCCTGCCCCCGGGCCACCCGCTGACCACGCTCGACAACGTCGTGCTGACGCCGCACATCGGCTACGTCACCCGCGAGGCCTACGAGATCTTCTTCACCGAGGTGGTCGACGCCATTCTGGCCTGGCTCGACGGCAAGGTCCCGGCCCGTGCCGTCAACGCCGACGCGCTCCGGTGATCGCGGCGTCCGGGCGACACGACGGGACCTATCCCAGCACCTGCTGGGAGTGCGGGACGGTCTGCGGCTCGCTCGTCACCGTGCACGACGGCCGGGTCGTCAAGATTGGCCCGAACCCCGCCCACCCGGCCTCCCGGGGCGCGTTCTGCGTCAAGGGCATCCTCGGGGCACCCGGCTGGCGCGATGCCGACCAGCGCCTGCTCCACCCGCTCCGGCGGGCCGGAGCGCGCGGCGAGGGACGCTGGGAGCGGATCGCGTGGGACGATGCCCTCGACCTGATGGCCGACCGCCTGGCCGCCGTGCGCGAGCGCTGGGGCCCGCTCGCCATCGTGGGCGCCGTCTCCGGCGCCTTCTTCTCGCGGGGCCTGACGGTGGCGCTGCTCCTGCGCTCGATCGGCTCGCCGAACTGGATGATCAACCAGGACCTCTGCGGCGGCTGCCGGGCGGTGTCGGAGCGGGTCACGGGGCTCGACATCAACCGCGGCGAGGACATCGAGCGCACGCGCTGCGCGCTGGTGGTCGGCCGGAACTCGGCCATGGCCGATCCTGTCGAGTGGCAGGCCCTCAAGCGGGCGAAGGCCCGGGGAGCCTGCGTGATCGTCATCGACCCCAAGCGCATCCCGGCCTGCGACCTGGCCGACCTCTGGCTCCGCCCGCGCCCGGGGACCGACGCCGCCCTGGCGCTGGCCATGATCCACGTGCTGGTCGACGAGCGGCGCTACGACCGGGAGTTCGTCGCCCGCCACACCCACGGCTTTCCCGCGCTGGTCTCCCGCGCCGCCCAATACCCGCCCGAGGTGGCCGCCCGGCTCACCGGCGTGCCCGCCGACGCGATCGTCAGCGCGGCCCGGATGTACGCCGACGGGCCCGCCACGTTCGTCAGCGGCCACGGCATCGACGCCTTCAGCGCGGGCGTGCAGACCTTCCGCGCCTACCATTGCCTGGTGGCCATCAGCGGCAACGTGGACCGACCCGGCGGCAACCGGCGCGTCAAGCGCCCGCCCGGCTTCCGCACCTACCTGGACGTGCTGCACGACCCCGCCTTCCGCCTGCCGCGCGAGGTCGAGCAGCAGACGATCGGCGCCGACCGCTTCCCGCTCTGGGCGGGGCCCGACGGCTGGCAGATGGCGTGCCACAACCCTTCGGTGATCGAGGCCGCCCTGACCGACCGCCCCTATCCGGTCCGCGCGATGTACGTGAGCGGCGTGAACATCGTCGTCACCTACCCGGACAGCGCGCGCACCGTCGCCGCCCTGCGCCGCCTGGACTTCCTCGCCGTCGCCACCCAGATGATGACGCCCACCGCGGCGCTGGCCGACCTCGTCCTGCCCAAGACCACCACGCTCGAAGAGGAAGAGGTCAGCCTGAACCCGGCCGGTCCCTGCGTGAGCTACACCCGTGCGGTCCTGCCGCCCCGGGGCGAGGCACGGAGCGACCTCGACATCGCCCTGGGGCTGGTCGAGCGCCTGGCGGCGCGGGGCGCCCTCTGGCGGGACCTCTTCGCCTGGCGCACGCCGCGCGCGTTCCACGAGTTCCTGCTGGGCGACTCCGGCATCACCCTCGAGTCGCTCGCGGAGCGCGGATTCGCCGAGTTCCCCTACACGCTGGGGGACTTCGAGGCCCAGCCGTTCCGCACGCCGACCGGCAAGGTCGAGCTCTGGTCCACGACGCTCGAGCGCCTCGGGCTCGATCCGCTGCCGGACTACGTGCCGCCGCCCTACGAGCGGCGGCCGGAGGCCGAGCGCGCCGCCTTCCCGCTCGTGCTGCTGACCGGCGACCGCGAGAAGGCGTACCACCACTCGCGCTTCCGCGAGCAGTCCTGGGCCCGCCGCATCTCGCCGGACCCCAAGCTGCTCCTGCACCCGGAGACGGCGGCGGGGCTCGGCGTGAGCGACGGCGACTGGGTCGTGGTCGAGACGCCGGGTGCCGGCGGCGCCTGCCGACTGCGCGCGGCGGTCACCGACGCCACCCCGCCCGGCGTCGTCTCCACCGGGATGGGCTGGTGGTGGCCCGAGGCCCCGGGCCCCGACCATGGCGCGTTCGAGGTCAACATCAACGCCGCCATGCGCTACGGCGGCCCCTGGGACCCGGCCTCCGGCTCCGCCGACACCCGCGGCCTGCCGTGCCGGGTGCGGAAGGCCGAGCACGCCGCGCCGGCCGCGACGTAGCGACGCCCTACCCCAGCGCGCGGTCCAGGTCCTCGATCAGGTCGTCGGGATGCTCCAGGCCGATGCTGAGCCGCAGCAGCCCGGGCGGCGTCCGCGTGCCCGGTCCCTCGATCGACGCCCGGTGCTCGATCAGGCTGTCCACGCCGCCATAGCTCGTCGCCCGGGTGAAGAGCCGCACCGCCGCGGCGACCCGCATGGCCGCCGGGGCGCCGCCCTCCACCTCGAACGACAGCAGACCGCCGAAGCCCTCGCCCATCTGACGGACGGCCACGGCGTGGTCGGGATGCCCGGGCAGCCCGGGATAGTGGACGGCGCGCACGCGCCGATGCCGGGCGAGGAATTCCGCCACCCGGAGGGCGTGGGCGGACTGGGCCCGCACGCGGTAGGGCAGGCTCCGGATCGAGCGCAGCAGCAGCCAGCAGTCAAAGGGTGAGGGCACGGCGCCGCCGGCCACCTGCACCGCCCGCACCTGCGCGAAGACCCCGTCCGCCGCGCGCGCGACGACGGCGCCGCCCATGACGTCGCTGTGGCCGCCGAGGTACTTGGTGGTGGCGTGGTGGACGAGGTCGGCGCCCAGGGCCAGCGGCGTCTGGTGGACGGGCGTGGCGATCGTGTTGTCGCAGACGGTGAGGATCCCGGCCGCCCGGGCCAGCGCGGTGACGCGGGCGATGTCGGTGACCCGGAGCATCGGGTTGGAGGGCGTCTCGATCCACACCAGGCGGGTGGCGGAGGTGATCGCCGCCTCCACCGCCGCCGGGTCGGTCATGTCCACGAAGCTCGTGACCACACCCCAGCGGGCGACGTGGTCGCGGAGCCAAGCGGCCGTCCCCGAGTAGACTTCGCACGGGGCGATGACGTGGTCCCCCGGCCCCAGCGTGGCCAGCACGGCCGCGGTGGCCGCCGTGCCGGAGGCGAAGGCGGCCGCCGCCGCTCCGCCCTCCAGGTCGGCGAGGGCCTGCTCGAGGGCGGCCCGGTTCGGGTTGCCGTGGCGCGCGTAGAGGGGCCCCCGTGAGTAGCCGCCGTCGGGGTCCCGCTCGAACGTGGTCGTCAGGTGGATGGGCGGCGCCACGGCCCCCGTCGTGGGGTCGACGGCCCGCGCCGCGTGCACGGCCCGCGTCTCGATCCGCATGGGCACCCACCTTCGCGGGTCGAACCTTTTTTGCTCGCTGGAGTCGGAAAGTTTTTTCCTCCCGGGGCGCTCGACCGCAGGCCGGACCCGCGTGCGGCCGCGGATTTCGGGCCCCGGGGCCGCCGGTACGCCGATTGCTTTACTCACCGGACAGGAGGCGGTCGGTTGCGGAGCCGGTCCCCCAAAGCCGGCCCGCGGCGCTCGGCCGATCGTTTTCCCGAGCCGCGCCCATACGCCCCTGTGGGCGCGGTTTCTATTTCTCCTGGGCGAGCTTCTGGCTGAGCGCCACCAGGGCCTCCAGCGTCCGCCGCGCGGCCCCGCTGTCGATCGAGGCCGCCGCCCGGGCCACCCCCTCGCGAAGGTCCCGCGCCTTGGCTCCGGCGACCAGGGCCGCTGCGGCGTTCATCACCACGATGTCCCGCCGGGGCCCGGGCTGGCCCTCCAGGATGGCGCGGATGATCTCGGCGTTCTGGAACCGGTCGCCGCCCTGCAGGTCGGCGATGCTGGCCTGCGGCATCCCGAAGTCCTCCGGCCGGACCGTGAAGGTGCGGACGACCCCTTCGCGGACCTCGCTCACCCGGCTCTCGCCGGTGTTGGAGATCTCGTCCAGACCGTCGGCGCCATGGACCACGAACGCCCGGATGGTGCCGAGCTCGGCCAGCACCCGGGCCAGCGGCTCCGTGAGGTGGGCCGAGTAGACGCCGATGACCTGGGCGTTGGCACCGGCCGGGTTGGTGAGCGGGCCCAGCATGTTGAAGACGGTGCGGATGCCCATCTCGCGGCGGGCGGCCATCACATGCTTCATGGCCGTGTGGAGCAGCGGCGCGTACAGAAAACCGATGCCGACCTCGTCGATGCAGCGCGCCACCTTGGCCGGCGTCAGGTCCAGGTTGATGCCGAGCGTCTCCACCACGTCCGCCGAGCCGCACAGCGAGGACACCGAGCGGTTGCCGTGCTTGGCGACCTTGAGGCCGGCGCCGGCCACCACGAAGGCGGTGGCGGTGGAGACGTTGAAGGTCCCGGCGGCGTCGCCGCCGGTGCCGCAGGTGTCGATGAGCATCTCGCGGTCGGTCCCGGTGAGGGCGGCCACCTCCTCGCCCCGCGTGCGCACCCGGACCGCCTTCTGGCGCATGACCTGGGCGAAGCCGATCAGCTCCTCCACCGTCTCGCCCTTCATGCGGAGCGCGGTGAGGAACGCGGCGATCTGGGCGTTGGTGGCGGCGCCCGACATGATGGCCTCCATGGCCGCCGCCGCCTCGATGCGGGTCAGGTCCCGCCGCTCGACCAGCGCCCGCACCGCCTCGGTGATGATCGGACTCGTCATCGCCGTCCTCCGACGCCCACCGCCACCCGGGCCCGGGCGGCGGCGATGGTGCCGATCACCTGGTCCATCCGCACCGGCTTGGAGATCACCTCGTCCACGCCGTGCTCGGCCAGCTCGTCCTCGTTCAGCAGCACCCCCCAGCCCGTCAGCATCACGACCGGCACCGAGGGCCGCAGCGTCTTGCACACCCGGGCCAGCTGCAGGCCGTTGAGCTTGGGCATGGCGAGATCGGTGATGACCACGTCGAAGGCCGGATCGGCCTTGAAGCGCTCGACGCCGTCGGCGCCGTCGGCCGCAGTCACCACGACGTGGCCGGCGTTGGAGAGGATGTCCCGGAGCATCTCCCGGACGTCCGGGTCGTCGTCCACCACCAAGCAGCGGACCGGCCCACCGCCGCCGGCGACGG